>NZ_JACGTN010000009.1:0-54077 GCF_014763005.1 Stenotrophomonas sp. Br8
CAACCGGACCCACCCCGCCAACTCATAGGAAACCAGCTTTTGCTTCGGCCGTTGCCGTTGCCGTTGCCTCGGCGGGTGCAGGGCGCAGCCCTGCTGAAGAACACCCCTCAGTGCGCAGTAGGCTTCGACGGCGGTAGCCATGCCGCGACGATGCCCAGCAATGGCAGGAACGCGGTGAGCTGGTAGACGAATTCGATGCTGGTCTTGTCGGCCAACAGACCGAGCACTGCTGCACCGAGGCCGCCCATGCCGAAGGCGAAGCCGAAGAACAGACCGGACACCATGCCGATCCGGTGCGGCATCATTTCCTGCGCGTAGACCACGATGGCCGAGAATGCGGAAGACAGCACGAAGCCGATCAGCACCGCCAGTATCGTGGTCCACAGCAGATCGGCATGCGGCAGCATCAGCGCGAACGGTGCCACGCCCAGGATCGAGGCCCAGATGATCGGCTTGCGGCCAATACGATCACCCAGCGGCCCACCAAAGAAGCCGCCCGCTGCGGACGCCACCAGGAAGGCGAACAGATGCAGCTGCGCCTGCGCCACCGGAATGCCGAAATGATGCATCAGGTAGAAGGTGAAATAGCTGCCGATGCTGGCCATGTAGAAGTACTTGCTGAAGATCAGCACCAGCAGGATCGCCAGCACCCGGGCAATCGTGCGCGGTGGATGGCGCGCGGCGATCACGCCATGTGTTGCTGGGCGGGGAGCGCCCAGATGCAGCGAGTACCAGCGGCCGACATAGGTCAGCAGGGCAATGCCGATCAACGCTGCACCGGCGAACCACGATGCGGAATGCTGGCCGTAGGGCACGATCACCGCTGCGGCGATCAGCGGCCCCAGTGCCGTACCGAAATTGCCCCCTACCTGGAAGACCGACTGCGCCAGGCCATGACGGCCGCCGGAGGCCAGGCGTGCGATGCGCGAGGCTTCCGGATGGAAGATGGCCGAACCGATGCCGACCAGCGCGGCGGCCAGCAGCACCATCGCGTAATTGGGCGCGAAGCCGAGCAGCAGCATGCCGCACAAAGTCGAGGCCATGCCGATCGGCAAGGAATACGGGGCGGGCCGGCGGTCGGTGGCGAGCCCGACCAGCGGCTGGAAGATCGAGGCAGTGAGCTGGTAGGTCAGCGTGATCAGGCCGATCTGGGTAAAGCTGAGGTTGAAGCCGCCCTTGATCACCGGATAGATGGCCAGGATCAGCGACTGCATCATGTCGTTGACCATGTGCGAGCTGGAGATCGCCGCCAGCACTCCTGGCGATACGGGGCGGGCGGATACGGCGGGAGAAGCCAGAGTCGACATTGCGCACGGTCAGGATGGGGGCGAGCCGTGCATGCTACGGTGGCCACCCGCTCCCTTCTGCCGCGTTCTGGTCATGGCCTATCGCAAAAAGGACACCCCCTGCCCCATCCGCGAAACCGCGCCGTGGAACGACGTGCCGGTACATCGTCCGGTGACCTGCCGCGCACGCGACTACCGCGCCGGCACCCATGTCTCGGCGCACAAGCACCGCCGACACCAGCTGGTCTATTCCATGTCCGGGCTGATGGTGGTGCGATCGGAGGTCGGTCGCTGGGTGGTGCCCTCCACTCGCGCCATCTGGATGCCGGCGGGCATGGCACATGCGGTGGACTGCATCGCCGACGTGCACATGCGCAGCCTGTACATCGAACCGGCATTCGCCCCGCACCTGCCGGCAGAGGCGTTCGCCGTGCAGGTGGCGCCGCTGCTGCGCGAACTGCTGCAGGCGGCCAGCCTGATCGACGGACCGCATGAAGAGGACAGCCGCGATGGCCGCGTAGTGCGACTGATGCTCGACGAGCTGCACCGCATGGACGTACTGCCGTTGCACCTGCCCGAGCCCGTCGACCCGCGCCTGCACAGGATCTGCCAGCACATCCAGAAGCATCCCGGCGACGAGGCTACTCTGCAGGACTGGGCGCAGGCGCTGGCGATCGACGTGAAAACCATCCAGCGCCACTTCGCCAGCGAACTGGGCATGACCTTCGGCCAATGGCGGCAGCAGGCACGCCTGTTGGCCGCGATGGAACGGCTGGCCCGCGGCGAGAAGGTGATCGATGTGGCGCTGGCGATGGGCTATGAAAGCCCGAGTGCGTTCACCAGCATGTTCAAGCGCCAGCTGGGTCAGACGCCGGCGGCGTTTTTCCGTTGAGCCGTTGAACGGCATCCACGCATGGCGTGGATCTACTGCGCTACCTACAGGTAGGGATTCTGCTTGTCAGGACGCAAGTGGAAAATCCGTCTCATTCTCGCAACCGCATCCATGTTCCGATAGCGCCCCACGGAAGAGGAAGGGCTTGTGACGAAAGCATGGAGTATCACCCGATGGCTTGCGGTTGCTGTGTTGCTGGCCCTGACGGCAATGCAACCATCCGCATATGCGAGCGGCACGCAGTTCCGTTTCTACTCGGATGAACAGAAGGACGGTTTTCATTTCTTTCTCGAGATCCAAGGTCGAAGCGACGATGGCTACATCCATGTTCGTTGGAAGGGACAGCCCAAGGATGCCGCCCTGCGGAACCCGTACTACGTCGAAATGAACCGCGCCCAGAAACGCTTCTACGTCCGGCCCAAAGAACGGGATGGGCACCCCTGGTTCGAGCTGGATGTCGTGGGTGATCGCGGAACGCTCCTGTTCGAGGGGCGCCGGCTGTACGGAAAAGCTGATTGGGAAATCCTGTAAAGCAACCGCAAACGAAAACGCCGGGCAGAGCCCGGCGCTGTCGTTCAACATGTCCGTTGACAGATCAGGACGTCATCCGATCCCAGAAGCCCTTCACCCCATCGATGAAGGTGGCCGACTTCGGCGAATGCTTGCGCGCATCCTCGCCGTTGAAGGTGGCCTCGAACTGCTCCAGCAGCTTGCGCTGGTCGCTGGTGAGGTTGACCGGGGTCTCCACCACCACGCGGCAGTACAGGTCGCCTTCGCTGCGGCTGCGCACCGAACGAACACCCTTGCCGCGCAGGCGGAACAGCTTGCCGGTCTGGGTCTCGGCCGGGATGCGGATTTCCGCTTCGCCACCGAGGGTGGCTACGCGCACGGTGTCACCCAGCGCGGCCTGCGAAATGCGGATCGGCACTTCGCAGTGCAGGTCGTCGCCGTCGCGCTGGAAGATGTGGTGCTCACGCACGCGCACTTCCACGTACAGATCGCCCGACGGCGTCCCCGCAGGCCCAGCCTCGCCCTCACCCGCCAGGCGGATGCGGTCGCCGGTATCCACGCCCGCCGGCACCTTCACCGACAGCACCTTGTCTTCTTCGACACGGCCGTTGCCGTGGCAGGTCTTGCAGGGCTTGGCGATGATCTGGCCACGGCCACCACAGTTGTGGCAGGCCTGCTGCATGGCGAAGATGCCGCGCTGGATGCGCACCTGGCCGCGCCCATGACAGACATTGCAGGTCTCGACCTTGCCATCTTCCGAGCCGCTGCCATCGCAGTCGCCGCATTCGGCCAGGGTCGGAATCTCGATGCGGCGTTCGACGCCACGCACCGCTTCTTCCAGGTCCAGCTCCATCACGTAACCGATGTCGGCGCCGCGGCGCGCCTGGCGCGGACCGCCGCCGCCGGCACCACCAAAGATGTTGCCGAAGATGTCACCGAAAATGTCGTTCATGTCCGGGCCGCCCGGACCACCACCGCCACCGCCCATGCCGTGTTCGAACGCGGCGTGGCCATGGCTGTCGTACATGCGACGCTTGTTGCCGTCGGACAGTACTTCGTAGGCTTCCTTGCACTCCTTGAAGGAGGCTTCGGCCGCCGCATCACCCGGGTTGCGGTCCGGGTGGAACTTCATCGCGCAACGACGATAGGACTTCTTCAGTTCTTCGTCGGTGGCGGTGCGGGCAACGCCCAGCACTTCGTAGTAATCGCGCTTGCTCATATCGTGGATCGCATTCCGGAAAGTCGGGATTCGTCAAAGCGGAAGAGCGGAACCAGGTCCGCTCTTGCGTCGGGCGCCCCGACGCGCCAGAGGGCGGTCAGGACCCTGATACGACAACGGGACGCTGGCAAGCAGCGTCCCGCGTCGGTCCGGATCAGGACTTCTTGTCGTCCTTGACTTCGGTGAACTCCGCGTCCACCACGTCATCCTGTGCCTTGCCCGCATTGCCGGCGTCGGCACCCGGGGCTGCACCGCCCTGGTCGGCCGAAGCCGCAGCGAACAGCGACTGGCCAGCTTCTTCCAGCGCCTTCGACTTGGCTTCGATCTGTGCCTTGTCGTCACCCTTCATCGCGGTTTCCAGATCGGCCAGGGCCGCTTCGACCTTGCCGATCACTTCGCCGCCGACCTTGCTGCCGTGCTCGGTGATCGCGCTGCGGGTGCCGTGGATCAGGGCGTCGGCCTGGTTGCGGGCCTGCACCAGCTCCTGGAACTTCTTGTCTTCTTCGCGGTTGGCTTCCGCGTCGGCGACCATGCGTGCGATCTCTTCCTCGGACAGACCCGAACCGGCCTTGATCTCGACCTTCTGTTCCTTGTTGGTCTTCTTGTCCTTGGCCGACACGTGCAGGATGCCGTTGGCGTCGATGTCGAAGGACACTTCCACCTGCGGCAGGCCGCGCGGGGCCGGCTCGATGCCGGACAGGTCGAACTTGGCCAGCGACTTGTTGAAGCGGGCCTGCTCGCGCTCACCCTGCAGCACGTGCACGGTCACGGCCGACTGGTTGTCCTCGGCGGTGGAGAACACCTGCGAGGCCTTGGTCGGGATGGTGGTGTTCTTTTCGATGATCTTGGTGAACACACCGCCCATGGTTTCGATGCCCAGCGACAGCGGGGTCACGTCCAGCAGCAGCACGTCCTTGACGTCGCCGCCGAGCACGCCGCCCTGGATCGCAGCACCCAGTGCCACGGCTTCGTCCGGGTTGACGTCCTTGCGCGGTTCCTTGCCGAAGAACTCGGTGACCGCCTGCTGCACCTTCGGCATGCGGGTCTGGCCACCGACCAGGATCACTTCGCTGATGTCGCTCGAACGCAGGCCGGCGTCATTCAACGCGACGCGGCACGGCTCGATCGACTTCTTGATCAGCTCTTCCACCAGCGATTCCAGCTTGGCGCGGGTCAGCTTGATGTTCAGGTGCTTCGGACCCGACGCGTCAGCGGTGACGTACGGCAGGTTCACTTCGGTCTGCTGGGCGCTGGACAGCTCGATCTTGGCGCGCTCGGCAGCATCCTTCAGGCGCTGCAGGGCCAGCGGATCCTTGCGCAGGTCGATGCCCTGGTCCTTGTTGAACTCTTCAACCAGGTACTCGATGACGCGGTTGTCGAAGTCTTCGCCACCCAGGAAGGTGTCGCCGTTGGTGGCCAGCACCTCGAACTGCTTCTCGCCGTCGACGTTGGCGATCTCGATCACCGAAACGTCGAAGGTGCCGCCGCCCAGGTCGTACACAACGATCTTGCGATCCTTGTTGTCGCCCTTGTCCAGGCCATAGGCCAGCGCGGCCGCAGTCGGCTCGTTGATGATGCGCTTGACGTCCAGACCAGCGATGCGGCCGGCGTCCTTGGTCGCCTGGCGCTGGCTGTCGTTGAAGTAGGCCGGCACGGTGATGACCGCTTCGGTGACCTTCTCACCGAGGAAGTCCTCGGCGGTCTTCTTCATCTTCTCCAGCACCTTGGCCGAGATTTCCTGCGGCGCCATCTTCTTGGCATCGCTGGTGGACACCCAGGCATCGCCATTGTCATGGGCCAGGATGCCGTACGGGACGTGCGCGATGTCCTTCTGCACTTCGGCGTCGGTGAACTTGCGGCCGATCAGGCGCTTCACCGCGTAGAAGGTGTTCTTCGGGTTGGTCACGGCCTGGCGCTTGGCCGAGGCACCGACCAGGACTTCACCGTCCTTGGTGTAGGCGACGATCGACGGGGTGGTGCGATCGCCTTCCGAATTTTCGATGACGCGGGCCTTGCCGCCGTCCATGATCGCCACGCACGAGTTGGTGGTGCCGAGGTCGATACCAATGATCTTGCCCATGGGGGACTCCTTGAAGGATGTTGTTTTTGTCAGTCCGGCCGTTCGGCCGGTGGATGAATGGGATGTGGGGGAGGCTCGTGGAACATTCAAGCCACCCCTCGAACGCTGTGTTTCCGCTCGCCCAACACGTTCAGCGTCGGTCGTGCCGATGCCCCGTCCGGGGCGAGGACACCCGCGCCAGGCCTGGCCCGGCGCGCGGGGTCAATCGGCGGCAACCACCACCAGCGCCGGCCGCAGCAGGCGCTCGTTGAGCAGGTAACCCTTCTGGAACACGGTCACCACGCTGCCCGGGGCGGCGCCGGGGGCGGCGACCTGGCTGATCGCCTGGTGGTGTTCCGGGTTGAACGGCTGGCCGGTCGGGTCCAGCAGGACCAGGCCGTTGTCGGCGGCAACCTTGAGCAGCTGCTTGTAGGTCATTTCCAGACCTTCACGCAGCGGATGGGCATCGTCGCCCGCGGCCTTGAGGCCGGCATCGAGGCTGTCGAATACCGGCAGCAGCTCGCCCAGCAGCTTTTCGTTGGCGAACTTGCGGGCCTGCTCGATATCGCGGGCCACGCGCTTGCGCTGGTTGTCGAGGTCGGCGCGCTCACGCAGCGCTTCGGCCTTGACCTGCTCCACTTCGGCACGGAGCTGTTCGATCTGTTCGTTGACGCCCTCGGCGGCAGCTGCGTCGGCGGCGGCCTGCTGGGCGGCGATGTCTGGCTGATCTTGATTCATGTCTGGGTCCCTGGCGGTCACTCTCCGCCTCCACCCACCCTAGTGTGGGCGGGATGCTGCGTTTCAAGCGTCCGATGCACCTGGACTTCGCCCGCCGGGCGAAAAGGCCGCACCGAGCACATCGGCGGTGGCCTGCACCAGCGGGATCATGCGGTCGTAGGCCATCCGTTTCGGCCCGATCACGCCCAGCACACCCAGTACCTGGCCATTGGCGGTGTATGGCGCGGTGACCAGCGAGACGCCCTGCAGGGGCACCACGCCGGTTTCTTCGCCGATGAAGATGCGCACGCCCGGGGCCTGGATGGTCCGCTCCAGCAGCTGCAGGATCTCGCGCTTGCTGGAAAACAGCTCGAACAGTTCGCGCAGGCGCTCCAGGTCGGACAGGTCCTGCACCCCCATCAGACGGGTCTGGCCGGCCACCAGCATGTCGTCGGCCGGCGGCTGCAGGGCCTGCTCGGCCAGCTCGATGCTGTGCGCCAGCACCTGTTCCAGCTCGGACCGCGCGTCGCGCAGCTCCAGAAGCAGGCGGGTACGGATCTCGGCCAGGGGCAGTCCGGCGAAGTGGGCATTGAGGTAATTGGCCACCTGCTCCAGCTGCCCCGGTGCGAAGTCCTGGCGGGTCTCGATCACCCGGTTCTGCACCTCATTGTCGGCAAACACCAGGATCGCCAGCACCCGGCGCCCGTCCAGCGCCACGAAATCGATCTGGCGGAAGGCGAACTGCTCACGCCGCGGCGCGCTGACCACGCCAACAAAATGACTCATCGCCGACAGCAGCTCCGAGGCACTGCCGAGCAGGGCCTGGGTACTGCCGCCTCCGGCCAGCTCCTGACGCAGCCGGGCCAGCTCACCTTCGCCCGGCGGCTGCATCTGCAGCAGGCTGTCGACGAACACCCGATAGCCATGCGCGGTCGGAATCCGGCCCGCCGAGGTATGCGGCGACGCCAGCAACCCAAGATCTTCCAGGTCACCGAGGATGTTGCGGATGGTGGCGGGACTGACCTCCAGGCCGGCCACGCGCGCCAACGTCTGCGAGCCCACGGGTTCGCCGTCCTGGATGTAGCGCGCGATCAGCGTGCGCAGCAGGTGCCGCGCGCGTGGGGCAAGTTGGTCGGGAGAACCGTGCATGGAATCAACCTGTGAGACAGGGACATTAGATAATGGCGACGCATCCCCTTGGCAAGTCATTGGACGACCCCGCCGCGCGTGCTAGCGTTGCGCGGCTGCAGACACCCCCTTACCCATGCTCAGACATCTTTCAATCAAGGATTTCGCCGTCGTCCGCGCCACCGAACTGGAGTTCGGGCCGGGCATGACCGTGGTTTCAGGCGAGACCGGCGCGGGCAAGTCGCTGATGGTCGACGCCCTGGGCTTCCTGTCCGGCCTGCGCGCCGACAGCGGCGTGGTGCGCCATGGCGCCGCCAGGGCCGAACTGTCGGCCGAGTTCGCGCTGGACCAGCTGCAGGCCGCCCGCCAGTGGCTGGCCAGCAACGAGCTGGACGATGAAGACCAATGCCAGCTGCGCCGCGTGATCCGCGCCGACGGCGGCTCACGTTCGTGGATCAACGGCCGTCCGGTCACGCTGGCACAGCTGGCCGACCTGGCCGGCCTGCTGGTGGAGATCCATGGCCAGCACGAGCAGCAGGCCCTGCTGACGCGCCCGTCGCAGTTGGCCCTGCTGGACGCCTATGCCCGCAACGAAAGCGAACGCCGCCAGGTACGCCGCGCTGCCGCCACCTGGCAGGCGCTGGTCGATGAATCCTTGGCACTGTCGCAACAGGGCGATGTGAGTGACCGCATCGGCTTCCTCGAACACCAGCTGCGCGAAATGGACCGTGAGGATCTGGAACCGGAGTCGATCACCGCGCTTGGCGCCAGCCATCGCCGCCAGGCCCATGCCAGCGCCCTGTTGAGCGCCTGCCAGACAGCTACGGACCAGCTCAACGGTGACGAAGGCCACTCGGCGCTCGATCTGCTGCAGCAGGTGCGGCATGAACTGGCGCGGGTGGCCGAACATGACCCGCGCCTGGGCGACGTCGATGCCTTGATCGACAGCGCCTCCATCCAGCTGCACGAAGCCCTGGCCCTGCTCGACCGGGTACATGACGACCTGGATGCCGATCCGGACCAGTTCGAGGAGAACGAGCGGCGTCTGGGCCGCCTGCACGATCTGGCACGCAAGCACCGCGTGCCGATGGATGAGCTGGGTGCGCAGCGCGAACGCATGCATGCCGAAGTGGAGCAGCTGCGCGGCGCCGACGAACGCCTGCAGCGCCTGGCCGGCGAGATTGAAAAGGCCGCAGCGGCCTGGCGTGTCGAGGCCGCGGTGCTGACCACCAGCCGCCGCACCGCTGCTGCCGAGCTGTCGGCCACCACCACCGGCATCATCGCCGAGCTGGGCATGGGCGGCGGCCAGTTCCTGATCGAGCTGGAGCCGCAGGACAACGGCAAGCCGGACCCACAGGGTGCCGAGCGCGTCGAATTCCTGGTCGCGGCCAATGCCGGCCAGCCGCCGCGTGCGCTGCGCAAGGTCGCTTCCGGCGGCGAGCTGTCACGCATTTCGCTGGCCATCGAGGTGGCCGCGCTCGACCTGGACGCGGTACCGACCATGGTGTTCGACGAAGTCGATTCCGGCATCGGTGGCGCAGTGGCTGACATCGTCGGCCAGAAGCTGCGCGCCCTCGGCGAAAAGCGTCAGGTGCTGTGCGTGACCCACCTGCCGCAGGTTGCCTCCAAGGGCCACGCGCATTACCGGGTCAGCAAGGCACCGGTGGAAGGCATGACCCAGAGCTCGGTGGAGAAGCTGGACACCAAGGCGCGCGAGGAAGAGCTGGCGCGCATGCTGGGTGGCGTGGAAGTGAGCAAGGAAGCCCGCGCCGCCGCGCGCAAGCTGTTGCAGGCCTGAGGCTGGTGGCGCCGAGCGTGGGCTCGGCTCTACAGGAATCTCGAACGGAACCGACGTGTAGAGCCGAGCCCATGCTCGGCTTCCGCGCGGCAGCGCGGCGCATGTCACCCCAGCGGTCGCGCCAGATCCACCGTTTCCACCAGGAAATCGAGGAACGCACGCACCCGCAGCGGCAGGTAGCCGCCCTGCCCCAGGAACACGGCGTGCACCTCTTCCAGGTCGCCCGGGTTGGCGTCCTCCAGTACCGGCAACAACCGCCCTGCCGCGAGGTCGGCCTGCACCTGGAACGCCGCCAGCCGGGCCATGCCCAGCCCGCCCAGCACCAGCTGACGCAGCGCATCGCCATTGCTGGCGCGCGCATTTCCGCTGGGCAGTACCCGCTGCTCCTGCCCGTCCTGCAACAGCGGCCAGCCCTGCACCGACCGTGCGTGGCCGATATCCAGCCGGTTGTGCGCCAGCAGCGCGTCGACATTGCCCGGCAATCCATGTCGTGCCGCATAGGCCGGTGCCGCCACGATCATCATCCGCGTCGCCCCCAGCCGGCGTGCGACCAGGCTGGAACTCTTCAACGGGCCGGCCCGCACCGCCACGTCGGTGCGCTGCTCCAGCAGATCGATCACCTCGTCGGTCAGGGTCAGGTCCACCCCCACCTGCGGGTGCCGCTGCAGGAATTCCGGCAGCAGCGGCAGCAGGAAGTGCTGGCCGAACGGCACGTTGGCATTCACCCGCAGCCGCCCGCGCGGCTCGGCGTGGGCGCTGGCGCAGCGTTCGGCCTCTTCCAGATCAGCCAGCACGCGCAGGCCACGCTCATAGAACGCACAGCCCTCCGGGGTCAGCTGCAGCTGGCGGGTGGAGCGCTGCAGCAGGCGCGTACCCAGCCGTTGCTCCAGGCGCGCAACCAACTTGCTGACCGCCGACGGCGTCATCTCCAGGCTGCGGGCGGCAGCGGAAAAGCCGCCGGTTTCGATGACCCGCACGAACACTTCCAGTTCGCCGGATCGGTTGATGTCGGTACGTGCCATGGCAATGAATTTGATTCACAGATGATTATCCATGCGCAGTCTAGTTCACAGGTGAACGCGGACGCACCATGGCCGTCCCTCCCACCGGGTCATTCCGATGAATCGTCTGAGCCAACTGACCGCCACCGCCCTGCTTGCCCTGTCCGGCGCCGCCGCCGCCGCGTCACCCGCGTCACCCGCGCCGCACTGGGTCGCCAGCTGGCAAGCCAGCCCGCAGCCGGTATGGAGCGCTGATTTCCTGTTCCCTGCCCTCATCCCTGGCCAACTGCAGGACCAGACCTTCCGGCAGAGCGCTCGCATCAGCCTGGGCGGGGCGCGCCTGCGGGTCCGGCTGAGCAATGCCTATGGCACCCAACCGTTGCGGATCGGCGCTGCCAGCGTGGCTGCACATACGGGTGACACGCCGCAGCCGCTGCGCTTCGACGGCCAGCCCGGGGTCGTGATTGCGCCGGGGCAGGACCGCCTGAGCGATCCGCTCCCCCTTCCCACGGCTGATCGGCAGGCCTTGCAGGTCAGCGTCTATCTTCCCGACCCCACGCCGCTGCAGACCTTCCATTGGGACGGGCGGCAGACCAGCTGGATTGCGCCGGGTGACCAGCATCGGCTGCCTGCATTGCATGGCGCCAACAGCACCACGGCCCGCCTGCTGTTGTCGGGTATCGACGTGGAGGCGGCGACCAGCGCGCGCAGTGTGGTGGTGATCGGCGATTCGATCACCGATGGCGCCACCGCCAGCCTTGACCAGGACCAGCGCTGGACCGATCACCTCGCCGCGCGGCTGGCGCCGGAGGGCGTAGCGGCGGTCAATGCCGGCATTTCCGGAGGCAGGTTGCTGCGCGATGGTATGGGCCAATCGGCGCTGGAGCGCTTCCAGCGTGACGTGCTCGACCAGCCCGGCGTCGCCAGTGTGATCGTGCTGATCGGCATCAACGACATAAGTTGGCCAGGTACGGCCTTCGCCCGCGGCGAGACGCGGCCGACCCTGGCCGAGCTGCAGGCCGGCTACCGCATCCTGGCCGAACGCGCCCATGCCCGCGGCCTGCGTATCCTCGGCGCGACCCTGACGCCGTTTGCCGGTGCCCTGCCCGGCACCCCGCTGGACGACTACTACGCCCCAGGCAAGGATGCCCAGCGCCGGCAGCTCAATGCCTGGCTGCGCACGGATAGTCCGTTCGACGCGGTGATCGACCTCGATGCCGCCCTGCGCGATCCGGCCGATCCTTCACGGATGGCGGCTGCCTATGACTCCGGCGATCACCTGCACCCGGGCGATGCGGGGAACCGGGCGATGGCCGAGGCGGTGGATCTGGAGGTCCTGATGGAGCCATCCACGCATGGCGTGGATCTACGGTGACAAACGAAAAACCCCGGGCATGCCCGGGGTTTCGTCGCAATCAGCTGGCTGCGGGGCTTACTTGCGCTTCTTGCGCACGTACAGCACCAGCGAGTGCTCTTCCAGCTCGTAGCCGTGATCGGCGGCGATCTTGCGCTGCAGCTCTTCGATCTCGGAGCTTTCGAACTCGATGATCTTGCCGCTGTCCACGTCGACCATATGGTCGTGGTGGCCGCCGCGGTCGAGTTCGTAGACGGCCTGGCCGCCTTCGAAATTGTGCTTGAGCACGAGGCCGGCAGCCTCGAACTGGGTCAGCACCCGGTACACCGTGGCCAGGCCGATCTCGTCGCCATGCTCCAACAGCTGGCGGTAGATGTCTTCGGCGGTCATGTGGTGCTGGGCATTGCGCTGCTCGAGCAGCGCCAGGATCCGCATCCGCGGATGGGTCACCTTCAGGCCGACTTTACGCAGGTCGTGGGTTTCCATAGGTCTCCGTTCATTGGCGATTTAGCGCCAGCTGCCTCGGATTGGGTCGCGGTGGCACGCCGGGAGTGTATCATCGGATTGATTTCCCCAACCGCCAGTCCCGATGCGCAATCTCCTGTTGGTCGCCGCCGTTGCCTTGTCCACCACCGGGTGCGGCATCATCTACAAGCAACCCATCTACCAGGGCAACCTGATCCGGGAAGATGCCGTGGCCAAGCTGCAGGTCGGGCAGAGCAAGCAGCAGGTCAACGCCCTGCTGGGAACCCCCTCGGTGCCGGACCCGTTCCACGCCCAGCGCTGGGACTACACCTCGACCGAGCGCGTGAACCGCCTGGGCCGTACCGACGTGAAGAATTTCGTCGTGTACTTCGAAAATGATGTGGTCACCCGTTGGGATGGCGATTACTTCCCGGCCAACGACAAGGCCCTTGCCCAGCAGACCGTGCGCCAGTTCGGCCGCAATCTGCCGAAGGACAAGAAGAAGAAGGGCGGCCGCTGAGCCACCCTGCCCGTCCTTCGGGACGGGTCTTGAGGATCATCCGCCGCGCGCGCGCCGCCGGCGGTTGTCCTTCGGGTCGGCCTGCAGGACACGCAGCAGCTCGACACGATCGCCATCCAGCAGCAGCTGCTGCGGCCGCGCCAGTACGCCATGCACTGCAGCCGCCGGACAGTCGGCACTGCCTTCGAGCCCGGCCGCTGCCACCGCATCAGCCACGGTCGCCCCTTCCTCCAGCTGCAGCCGGCGCGACAGCACCTGTTGTGGCCAGGCCAGCACGACCTCGACCTCGATCATCGTTCAGCCCTCGTCGGCGACGCGGACGAAATCGTTGACCATGCGATCGGCCAATCCCTGGAAGCCGATCGCCAGCGCCGGGCCCAGCAGGCGTGAGCTCGGCTCGAAGTCCAGGGTGAGGGTGACCTTGCAGGCATCTTCAGCCAGGGCATGGAACTCCCAGCGGCCGTGCAGTTGCTTGAACGGCCCCTCGCGCAGCTGCATGTCGATGCTGTGCGGGCGCTGCAGGGTGTTTTCGGTCTGGAACCAGGTACTGAACGAACCCAGGCCAAGGTCCAGGCGAGCGACCAGCCGGTCTTCGCCCTGTTCGAGGATGCGGGCGTCGGAGCACCAGCGGAAACGGCGCGGATAGGCCTGGACATCATTGACCAGATCGAACATGCGCGCGGCCGAATGTTCGACCAAGGCACTGCGGCGGATAGTAGGCATGAATACAGGACGCTTCGGCAATCGACCGGGCGGGCCCGAATCGGAGACAATACGGAAATGAGCAAGAACACCGGCAAGGATAAAGCAAAGAGCGCGACGGCCAACAAGACCATCGCGTTGAACAAGCGTGCCCGTCACGAGTACCACATCGAAGACCGCTTCGAAGCCGGCCTGGCGCTGCAGGGCTGGGAAGTGAAGTCGATCCGTGCTGGCCGCGGCAACATCGTCGACGCCTACGCCTATGTGAAGGACGGCGAGATCTTCCTGATCGGCGCGCAGATCACCCCGCTGATCCAGGCCTCCACCCACGTGGTGGCCAACGACCGGCGCGAGCGCAAGCTGCTGCTGCACCGGAGCGAGATCGACAAGCTGGTCGGCAAGGTCGAGCGAGATGGCTACACGATCGTGCCCACCGCGATGTACTGGAGCAAGAACAAGATCAAGCTGGAAGTGGCGCTGGCCAAGGGCAAGCAGACCCACGACAAGCGCGATGCCGCCAAGGATCGTGACTGGGCGATCGAGAAGCAGCGGGTGATGCGTCGCGGCAACCGCGACGCATAGGGACGCCGGTCCGCTTTCGTGTAGAGCCGAGCCATGCTCGGCTTCGGCAAAGAAGCAGCCGAGCGCAGGCTCGGCTCTACAAGACGCTGATCAGCCCGCCAGCAGGCCCTGCCCGCGCAGGCGCGGGGACAGCGCCGCGTGCATCACCGCCAGGTGCATCACCACCGACAGCTCCGGGGTATGGCGATCATCGCCGGCACGCCACTGCTGCGCTAGCCGCGCGGCATCAACGGGCAGCAAGGCCAGCAGCTGGGCATCATCCAGCGCATCGGCGGAGGCCTGTAGTTGCCGGGCCAATTGCCGCGACTGCCACACGTGCACGCCGATACTGAGGCTGGCCAGCGACATCAGGGTCAGGGCCAGGCCATGTTCGAACCACTGTGACAGCACATCCGGGCCCCACAGCAGCGCGGCGAGCACCGCCAGCGCCGGCAGCCGCCAACCCAGCCAATGGAAGCGGCCACGCCGCGGCCAGTGCACCACCACCGCACTGGCGATCAGCGCAGCTGCCGCCGTGGCCGGCAGCTCGGTTGCCCACGTTCCAGCCAGCAACACCGCCAGCACCGCCCAGACCCAGCCGGGCGGCAGCGCCCGCCGCTGGTAATCGGCCCCTACCGGGCCAACCAGCTGACGCAGGCTGCGCTGTTGCATTGCTTCGGTCACCGGCCGTCTCCGTATCTTTGCTGGCTCGAATGGTCGTGGCCAGTGTGTCGCAAATTCGTGCCAGCGACGTTAGCAATCCGCTATGACGGTGGCTCTACAACATGTTGCGGATTGACGAGGTAACGGTTGGGCCCCTGCCGCTCAGGCGACAGACAGATCCTTGCTGAGGAAGACCCGGCTGGTGCCCGGCGGATCGCAAGGCACCTGGCCGAACACGGTCCAGCCATGCTTCACGTAGAAGTCTGGCGCCTGGAAGCTGATGGTGTAGAGCACGGCGGAACGGCAGCCGCGCCTGCGCGCTTCCTCCTCGGCGGCGGCAAGCATCTGCGACCCCAGGCCGTTGCCGCGCTGCGCGGGCGGCAGGTAGAACAGGTCGATGAACAACAGGCCCAGCGAGGTGCCCCGCAAACCAAGTCCAAGCTGCGGGGCACTTATTCAACTTTCCATTAAGCCGAAGAACTCAGAACGAGACGCAGCGCGTGGTGCCGCCGACGACGATGCTGCACGCCAGCCTGTCCCTACGCGTAGCACCGGACACATGAATACCGTGCCGGTCTGCCCAATACAGGAAATTTACAAGATCGCTGGACGGTGCGCCATTAAAGTTGTACTCCCTCACACCACCACCAGCAAATGCAGACGTGTCTTCGGGAATTGAATTGTTATGCGCGTCACGAGCGGTATTCGGCATCTTTTCCCAGAGTTTGGTGCCGTAGTTGTACGTGATCATCATTGACGACTGGTCTGGGAACTCCAACCGAACGGTGACCTGCGCAGACTGCGGGTTCAGCCACGCGACGGGATTGAATACTCGATAGACGCTGTTGGCCCCGGCAATGAGCGATGGATATTTCCAACGCATCATTTCATGGATACTGTTCATCTTCGAAGAATCGGCGAGAGCTTCATAAGCGCTTTGCGGATACTCGGTAGCAGCGGCTGCGGCGACTCTGGCTGACCTCGCTGAAATTTGCCCTGCGCCAAAAAGCTGGTTGACCGTCACCCGGAATTCAAGCGAATTCCCGTTGCTTTGGTAAAGGTAAACCAGCTGAGCGTAATACTCAGCGAGGTCCGCAGGTGTCGCGATTTCCGACATCTTCAGATTGGGCATGATCAGGTAGCTTCTGATGTCGCCAGTTGACAGGCTGAAGACAGAAACGGGTCCGAAGTCAATTTCCCCCCTCGCTGCTTCCTGCATCTGCTGATCACTACACCCTTCGCACTGGGCAGCGGCAACAGCCTGAGCGCTTGCAGCGCCAGTAGACGCGAAGAAAATAACTGAAGCGAATATCGCTTTCTTGAGCATTTAAAACCTTCCTTAGTTTCCGAATAGGAGCCAACCCACCCCAAGCAGCACCACGACAAAAACCGCTATCGAGAGGGCCCTGATTGGGCGAGACACGTCATTGAAGGCGAAAGCGGCTAACGTGGTGGTAAGTAGCGAAATAGCTATGGAAATCCAGAACAAATTCCCCAGGACGACCGTTGCCGCTGCGAAGAACCACAGCGCAACTAAGCTTAAAAAAACTACGAGGGAGCCTTTCCGTTTCAGATGCATAGTCGATCTCGAGTTGAGGCAAATCCATACCTGCCCATGTATTTTCTAACCCCAATGCGATTGATTGTCAATCGCATTTACGAAGGCAGCATGTGCCACCCGAGAGGTCATGCCTGAAGGTGGCCGGCTCCTGCGGATAGGCCGCCGGGCAGCTCCTGAGGGGCTCAAAGGTCCGGCAGGCCCAGTAGCCTGGTGCTGGACGCTGCCAGCGACTGAACGGCCTCGGCGCCAAGTCGGCGCGCGCGTGACTGTTCAGGAAGATTGCCGTATCATTCCGATCGTTAGGCGGGCTTTTGGTCAACACTTGGTCAACAAGGGCCTGAAAGCCTTGCAATACTTGAAGAAACCGGGGGTGCATTGTCCCCGTGACGCCATCGGCGCCGGTTTCGCAAACACCAGAATATCGAAGCCCATCAATGCCTTAGCTTGATGGGCTTTTTCGTTCAGGACTCCCGCATGGGCAGAAATGGGCATCGATTGGCAGCGTAGTGCCAGCTTTTCTGCCAGCTTTTGATGCTGTCAGGTTGTGTCGCTCATCGCGCCGGCGGATCACCCAAATGCTGGTTCTCGTCCTCCAGCCGCTTGATCGCTATGCCCATCACACTATGAAGGCGGTTGTGCGGCTGACTAATCTCATCGAACAAACGGTCCGACTCGGCCTTGGTGGGCGCCGACAACATAGCCCAGACTCGATTTACGACGTCGCCGAGTAAATTCGCAACCTCCGCCGTATGGATTCGCGATTCCAGCGGGATAAGGTCCAGGGCGCTTAGCTGAACTTCCTGGTCGATTTCGGGCGAGAACTTGATCTCCAGCCAACCTACTCCCTGTCGAAACATGGCGTCCTGCTCCTTCTTTGCAGCGTTGCCCGCGCGAACAAGCCTCAGCACCATCGGCTGAAGTGCCAGGAGGTTCGTCCGCTCGGCATCGAGCCGCCGCATCCTCAACTGGTCGTAACGCTGCTCCCGACGCAGATCCCTCTCATGACGCCTTCGACCTTTCTCCGTGACGTGGTCCTGGAGCCATTTCAGACCGAAGCCGAGGATCAGCGTGGCCACCGGCACCAGCCACTTCCAGTCGTGGCCAGCACTCGCCGCTGCAGTGGCCGCCGGCACCGAATTGGCGGTCACCAGGAAAAGCGCTTCCTGCATCTTCAGATCCCCCGGGTCTTGTCACAAGTTTGCCTGAACGATTTGACGAATTGATCAAATCGGCGATTCGAGCAAACTGCCATAGCAGCCAAGCGGCTGCGTGCGGGCACCTACTCCATCCAGGCGAATGGCCGCTTAATGGTCTCCTTGGCCAAACGGTTGGCCCTTACGGCCTCCCTCCAGCGGCGGATCGTCCGGCCCGCTGGTGGAGCGCACAGGCCAGTACAGGGGTCGGGCGGCGGTAGCGCCAGCCGCCCACCCAACGTGGCCAGCAACAGACTCCGCTCCAGCCTTGGCCAACCAACCGATATGGGCTTATTCCGAATAGTGATCACTCGTCGCTGGGGGGGGACGACCTGTCCACCGTTAGCCGCATTACGAATCCCACCAGCCAGGAGATGTCGTCCAACAGAAGTGCCCATCAAAAGCGTAGACCCAAGAATCCGCCAAACCGGCATGCGGTAGAACACTCCGAACTTCAGTGCACTACATTTCAAGGAACAGCACATGGAACAACGTAATCGGATTTTTACCCCGCAACGCATGAAGCAACTGATCCTGGCAACATCTTGTGCAATGGCATTGGCTCCACTGGCCGCGAATGCCCAAAACTCCGACCCTTTGGCGCGCTATCAGTGGCACCTACATAACACTGGGCAAAAAGTGCCGGCCGATACTCTTCCGGTCAGTGGAGTCGACCTAAACGTAGATAGCGCATACAAGGCTGGGATCCATGGGAAAGGGGTCACGATTGCAATCGTCGACGACGGGCTGCAAATCAAACATCCCGACCTTAAAGCAAATATCGCAACAACAGTGGCGGGAAAGAACTTCGCTGATCAATCCAATGATCCCACGCCGAGCAACCTGACTAATGACAGCCACGGGACCATGGTAGCTGGTATTGCGGGTGCCGTTGGCAACAACAATCTCGGCGTACGCGGCGTCGCTCCTGCTGCAACCCTTAAAGGCTTCAATCCGATCTCTCGTACTGCCAAGGGAGACCAGACCCTCAATATTGAGTATTCGTGGTGGGACGGCAACGAGGTCAAAGATGTTGATGTTTTCAACAACAGCTTTGGCAGCGGCCCGAGAAACGGTTCATTACCACTTAGCATCTCCGAAAACCAGATAAGCAGCTATGAGAAGGGGATGACAAGCACTCGCAAGGGGCTTGGAGGAATATACGTAAAATCCGCCGGAAACTCGTTCAACACCGCCCATGATGGAACCAATGACTACTGCACCAAAGACACCATTACAAGAGGCAATGGCTGCATTCCAGCGACTCGCGACACTCGCAATAACTTTATAAACACCATCACGATCGGGGCTGTACGCGCGGATGGCGTTCGATCATCATATTCTTCTACTGGCTCATCGCTATGGGTATCCGCATTTGGCGGAGAACAGGGATTGGAGAATAGTTACCTGCCCGGCTATCAAAAAGAATACTACGACCCTGGCATTGTGACGACCGACCCCACAGATTGTCTTCAGGGCCATAACAGAGACGCAACGGTTTATAACTCAATGGATGGCGCGAGCTCATCAATTGATAAGACTTGCAATTACACAGCAAGAATGAACGGAACATCTGCCGCAGCCCCGATGGTCTCAGGCGTGGCGGCGTTGATTTTAGAAACGAACCCTACACTCAGCTACCGTGAAGTCAAGTACATTTTGGCCACCACAGCGGATCAGACGGACAAGAGCCATAGCAGCTGGGTGAAGAATAAGGCCGGGCGCTATTACAGCAATTGGTACGGCTTTGGCGTGGTCGACGCCGCAAAAGCAGTAGAAGCCGCCGACAGTTTCAATACGCCACTACCGGCACTAGTGGATACTGGCTGGAAGAACACCCCGAAGAGCGTGCCCATTGGAAATGCCAGTGGCCCTGCGATTATTTCAATAGACTTGAGTAGCGCCCCAAGTAAAATTGAAACAGTTCAAATTGGATTTGAACTTAGTCACCAAGACACTCGAAGACTTCAATTTGTTTTGATTTCTCCAAGCGGAACGCGCAGCGTGGTGCAGCCCGCCTACACTGCCATCGGGTCTGGCTTGACTTGGTTTGGGACACCCGACCAAGTCAACTTCTCCAAATGGGATCTCATCGCAAGCAACGCATTTCTTGATGAAACGGGCAAGGGAAAATGGCAGCTTGAAGTTTCCGATCTGGGCTTAGGCAAGGGCGCGCGCTCTGTCGGCAGCCTGACATCCTTCAAAATTCGCGTCCTGGGACACTAACCATGAAGAAAATCATGTTTTTGACCATGCTAGGCATGATCGGCAGCCCCTTCTCAATCCTTGCACAGACCAACGGAAGCCCTGCCGCCCAGGCCAAGCCGCTAACCAGCGTCGGTGCGGCAGAACTAAAGAGCGGGGCTACCGGTCGGCAGTTTTCAGTCGGCCGCACCCAGTTCCAATTGGTACCTTCCGCAGCTGTGCAGCGTAAGAATGGAGGTGAACTTCTGATTACGCCGTCTGTCACACCAGGGACGTCCAGCGCGCCGCCTTCGGGCTCTCGCACGAAGCGTTCTACGGACACCCCAGCAAGCGCAGCAGGATCTAGCAGCGGCAAACTTGCAGCGGCCGTTTCGCCAGATGGTGCGCCAATCGTCGTCACATCCAGCGTCAACCTCTACTTCTCTGACGAAGCAGCGGTCAAGCGCGCAGCACAGGTCACGAGTGGGAAGGTGGCAAAAGTTTCGACCGCCTCAGGAAAAGCAGTTATTGAGTACACGTCCGTGGACTCCGCGCTGGATGCGGTGTCGCGCCTGAAATCCGTTGCGGGCGTCATTGACGCCGAGCCCGCCGTGGTGCAGTGGACGGAAGTAAAGTAAAGCCGTCCTCTGATGCAGCTGTGTTTCCAGTCGGGCATTCCATGTGCCCGACTGGATTCTATTGAATTATATCGAAGTCTTTTCCGCCGACTCGAACTCTTCTGGGCCCTTGCCTCAGATATCCGGCAAACCCAACGCCCGGCGCACCGAGGCCAACAGGACGGTGGTTGTTCGTGCCAGCGCGTGCTGATCACGTGTCAGCTGGTCGTACATCTGCAGCAGCTCCGCGGGGACCTGCCCTGCCCGGCCTGCCTTGAAGGCCTCCATCGAGACCACCTGAGCCCTATGGCGCTCATCTTCCATGCCCTTCTCCAGCGTCTGGCGGCGAGAGTGCCGCCCCCTGGATGCCTTGGGCCCCACGTCCAAGCCTGTTGCAGGGGAAAGAAGACCAGCACCACTGTCCACGGGCTGGCCGTTCTCCTGCTTTCCTTCTCCAATGGCCACCACCTGAAAGTCCTTCTTGTCCATCGGTTACTGACCCCTGTATCGGTAGCGCCGGCACCATCGCCGGCGTCTTCACACTGCTTTCATCCAAGCAGATCCGATCGGGTCAGAAAGTTGCAGCAGCTACTCCGTGACGGCTTTGTTCAGGCGAGCAGCCAACTTCGGGTTGAGGATGATGCCGGCCTCGGCCCTGGCGCTGTAGCGAGCACGGTTCTTGATGGACTGCTGCAGACCGCTCGAGGTGATCGCCAGTTCCGGATTGACCTTGTTGAAGTCGCGGATCTTGGCCAACACGGATGCCCATGATCACTTTGTGCTCGTCGAAGGAACCATCCTTGTTGACCTGGTCGACCACGAACACCGGCAGCGCCGGATCCTCCGAGCGGTCGGTCATGAAGACGTCGACATGGTCCTTGTCCTTGCCGACCGTGCCCTTGAAGTAGCCGTAGTGGTTCTTCAGCGCTGGCCAACGCGGATCACGCTGGCTACCTGCAGGATTCTCGATGCTGATGTCGTGCCCGTTGATGCGGACGTGGCCCTTCTTGTAGTTGCCAGCCTCCTTCTGCGCATCCGTGGGCGTCGGCAGATCGTTCTGCGGGTTGGTCGCCGCCTCTGCAGCTGCAGAGGCCACCTTGGGCGCTTCTGCCGTTGCAGGCGTGTTGACCTGGACAGGCTCCGGTGCCGCCACAGTCCGCTCTGTGGCCGGGCTGACCGAAATCGGTTCGACCGTGCTGGTTGCAAGGCGCGCGCCGTCGGCACGCGGCCCAACTACCGGTGTGCCAGACGAACCGGTTTCAGCTTGTGCGACGGCATCGCCTGTTGAGGCCTGCAGCGCACGTCCCTCGTCCAGCAGTGCCTGCGGCGCCGCGCGATCTCCAGTCACTGCATCGGCCTGCTGCAGGTTGGCCTGCAGCGCTGCAGGTTCGGTTGCGAGCCCACGTGCCGGCGCATCTGCGCCATCGATCGTCGGCGCGATGCTGGTTTCGGCCGGCGGCTCCGTGAAACCGCGACGGCGCTCCGCCTTCACCTCTTCCAGCAGCGGCCGCACGCGGCTGCTTGCCAAGCCGTACTGATCGCGCATGGAACGCAGCAGCGTCGGCGTGTTGATTCCACCGTGTGTCTCCACCTGGTACTGCAGGCCGTTGTGCAGCAGCTGCTTGATGTCGACCTTGGATGGCTCACGGAGTGCTTCGCCGGTCTCCTGATCGACCCACGGTGGCGCGACATCCGGCATTGACGCCGGCGCAGCGGCGGCCGGAACTTCCGGCGTTTGCAGGCCCTGCTGCGCGTCCTGCACAGGGACACCGACCCTTCGACGGCCCGCTGCCGGCGGTACCGGATGCAGTGCCGTCGGCGATCGCCGAGGAACCGTATTCGTCGGCCTGGTACGGCGCTGGCCAGCTGCTGTTCCGCCGCGCTGAGGGCTGGCATCGCATCGCGCTGGCCGAAGGCCTGCAGGACGAGGGCACCTGGACACTGGTGCTGACCCTGCCGCCGCGCGCCTGCAGCTGGGGCTGCCGCGACTTCCGCATCACCGACGCCTGGGAATACGCATCGTCCCTGCAGCAGGACACGTTCCACTTCCTCTGGCGTCTCTACGCGATCGCGTACGCGGTCCGTGCCTACGACGATGCCGCGGCCGAACCTACAGGCTTGCCCGATGACATTGCCGTCCCTGCCCCGCTCGCGAAGGTGTCCGGCGTAGAGACGCTTCTGCCACTGATGGACAGCCAGGTGGAAGGCAAATGAGCCGCTCTATTCCAGCGTACAAAGCGCACTCGCTACATGCAGAGCGTCTCGTTTCGCAAGCGTCAGCGCTTCACAAAAACTGTGCTTCGCATCCGTGGTTCCCTCGGCTACGGGCTTGGTGCAATCGCGCGATCCGATCAGGTGCACTCGCCAACTTCCCTTCCAGTGGCCCGCTGCCGCGCACTGCTCCCCGACCACACTCCATTCAATCAAATACGGGCCTACAACCTCGTACATGGGGCACCCCCTCCCTGAGTGACGTTGGCATCCAGGACGGTGAGCACACGTTCCACGGATCGCTATTGTCGGATAAACGCAGGAATGGCGTGAAGCCCTTGTCAGCACCCGTGAACTCGTGCTGCGCCTCACAGTTTGCAGGGCAGCGTCAGGGAGTGGCTAATGGCTGACACTGCAGCGCGCGCCGACGCCGCCGACCACAACATCCATCCTGACCTGGCCAAGGAGCTGCGCGCGATCGCGGCAGTCCCCATGGACCTCCGCCGGCCGGCGCTGCGACGCCTGGCCGAGCAGATCGGCACCGGCGCCATCGTCGATCTGTTCGGCGAGTTCATTGGCCTGGCCAACCAGGTCGCGTTCAACGCCAGCGAGCAGGCCAAGGATCTGCTGGTGCTGCAGGGTCACGTGTGGCCGCACGAGGCCGAGCGCGTGAACATGCCCTGCATCTTGGGCGCCCTCAACGGCATCGTGCTGGCCGCCGGCATCGACCCTGGCCCGCTCTGCGGGGGCTGTGCGTTCCGCGCCGGCACCGTGGCCAACCAGTGCCTCCCGACCACGGAAGACGCCGACTACTGCTCCACCCCGGGCGAGCGCCCCTTCCTTTGCCACGAAGCCGTCGACGAGCACGGCAATGCCATCAGCGCCTGCCGCGGTTTTGCCCAGCGCCGCGCCGCCTTGAATGCTGCCGAGCGCAGCGCCGAACACCAGGAGCCCGACGCATGAATACTTCTGACCGCGTTCCCGTGCACTACCACTTGCACCTGGACGTCGCCGGCGCACTGATCAACATGACCGACCGGGCTCTGGACGGGCTATTCCAGCGCAATCCGCCCGGAGAGCCGGTAACCGCAGCCGAAGCTCGCCGGGTGCTGACCGACCACCTGGCCAATGGCCGCAGGGTCATCCCGCTCGCTCCCTGTGAGGGCTTCGACTACACCGGTACCGGTTGCCCCGGCCGCCATGCAGCAGCAGAGGCAGACCATGGCTGACACAGGCACTGCCGACGGCACTGCCACCCGGATCCTGCAGCTGCTGCAGGAGGGGCCGGGCCTGGCCGGCGAGCTGGCCGCCGAGCTGCAGCTGCCTTCGAACCGGGTCAGCAGCTATTTGCACCAGCTGGCCAAGACCGGGCGCGTGCAGCGCGCGCCCTTCCACGGCCCCGACGAGCGCCCGTCGGTCCTCTGGAGCCTGCAGGCGGTGCCCCATGAGTAACCACGGACCCTCGCCACGAGGATTGTCGAGGACCGGATCCCCCGCGAACCTGCGCCCGGTCCGATTCGTCACGCTCAAGCAGTTCGAGGCACTGACCGGCTACACGGTCGACGCGATCAACTCGAAGATCAAGCGCGGCGATTGGCTGGAGGGCGCCGTGTTCTACAAGGCGCCAGATGGAAGAAATCTGATCGATTTGGAGGGGTACGAAGAGTGGGTAGTCCAAGGCAAAGTGGCGTCCGGCCAGTTTCACAAAGCAGCATCGAGATAACCTTCCACTACCGTGGCAAACGCTGCCGTGAGCGGCTGAAGCTGGCCCCGACCGCACGGCATCTGCGGTACTGCGAAAACCTGCTCGGCCAGATCAAGATCGAGATCGAGAAGGGCTCGTTCGACTATGCAACGCATTTCCCCACCAGCAAGCGGGCCCGTCAGGTGGCGGTCCGCCCTGCCGCCCTGGACACCCTGGAACAGGTGCTGACGCGATGGCTGGCGCTGAAGGAGCCCGAGCTCGAGCACAGCAGCCTGATCGGGTACCGGCGCATCGTTGAGAACATCCTGGTGCCGCGTTGTGGTGCGATCGCACTTCGAGACTTCGACCGCATTGCCCTGAAGGAGCTGGTGGCCACGTTCGACGAGGCGACGTCGGCCAAGCGCATCAACAACGTCCTGGGCCCGCTCCGCGGCGCCCTCGATGAGGCGGTGGCCGACGACCTGATCCCGAACAACCCGCTCGATGGGTTCAGGGTGAAACGGCGCGCCAAGGCGAACGCCCGCGAAGAGGTTGACCCGTTCACGCCGGAGGAAGTCCAGGCGATCCTGGGCGCCTGCCGCGAGGACCAGGTCCGCAACTACTGCCAATTCAACTTCGCCACGGGCCTGCGCACTTCGGAAATGATCGGCCTGTGCTGGTCGGACATCGATTGGCGCAAGGGTACGGTCAAGATCCGTCGCGCCTGGGTCATGGGCAAGATGAAGGCCCCCAAGACCGAGTCCGGGGTTCGCGAGGTGCAGCTGCTCCGGCCGGCGATCGACGCCCTGAAGGCTCAGCGGGCCCACACCGCCACCGCCGGCGAGTTCGTCTTCCACGATCCCAGGACCAACTCGCGATGGGGGTCGGATCAGAGCATCCGCGCCGGCGAATGGCAGCGCGCGCTGCGCAAGGCTGGGGTGCGGTACCGGTACCCGTATCAGATGCGCCACACCTTCGCCTCCCAGGCGCTCAGCGCCGGTGAGAACGTGATGTGGGTGGCGCGGCAGATGGGGCACCGGGACTGGACGATCACCGCCAAGAAATACGGCCGGTGGATCCCCTCGATGGTCCCCGATGCCGGCGCCAAGGCCGCGGCAGTCTGGAACCCGCTGACCGCCCCCCTTCCCCGCAGCCTGGTTCTGGACGGCACGGGCGACTGAACGCCGCCAGTGCCCAGCCGCCGCACGCGTGACTGTTCAGGTTCTTTGCCGTAGTATTCGCGTCGTTAGGCAGGGTCAGTGCCAGCTTTTTGCCAGCATTGACCCCAGAAGCCTTGCAATACTTGAAGAAACCGGGGGTGCATTGGTTTCGACGGGGGTTGTGAAGTCGCCTGGCGCATGCCGAGGGGGTAGCTTTCCTCGTAAATCCAGCTGCAAAACTCTAGTTGCCAACGACGACAACTACGCTCCGGTCGCCCTCGCAGCCTAAAAACTGCGGTGCGTGACCTTCTGCCGACTTAGGCGGAGCCTCGAAACTGCTTGTGTCCATGCTCGCAGCGTAGAGTCATTATCATGGAATCGCGCTGGGCGGCTGCCTGTCAGTCCGGCACAAGAACACAACAGGCTGGTTCCCGGGTGCGCTTTGCACACCGTGCTGCTCGGGGATGAGATTCAACGGTGAGCTAAGCATGTAGTGCTGGGGATGGAGTGCCTTCGGACGGCGGTTCAATTCCGCCCACCTCCACCATTTGTACCGCCCTTCGGGGCACGAGAAGCCAGATCTCCCGTCGATTGGGGTCTGGCTTTTTTGTTGGCTACGTCACACTGATGCAGGCTCCCGCCACGCGGCCGATAACGCGCCTTTGACCGGCGGATATCTACCCACACAGGAATGAGAACGATGGCGCTTGATGCTGCGGAAGGCCGCATGGGTTATGGCAGCGAAGTGCCTGACAAGGCCGGCAGCGGCGTGGACGAAAGTGCGCCGACCGGCGCGACCAAGTCTGCCCCGCTACCGCAGCAGGTTACGCCAATAAGGTATCGCCAAGAAACCCGATTATCTGCCCTGCTGCTCAGCCTGACCATCAGATCGACCATCGCCACTCCCGCCAATCAGCTCTCGGCTTACGAGCCGGGTGGCACATTTGAAGCCAAGCGTGACAAGGCGGTAGCGTTCGGCGGCACTTTGAGAAATGGAAGTGTTTCGATTGGCCAGACGATGGCTAAACTTTGCACGTCCACCTACTCGACGTGCACACCCATAAGGTGGGCAAGCTCCTGTGGGTCAACAAGGTCGATTCCGCCAAAGAACCGTCCTGCATGCGCGAAATTGATGCGCAGCAAGTCCTGCATGTCGAGGCGGCCGATGACTATGTCCGCTATTTGGTTTCAGCGATATGCCGAATCACCCGCTGACCACTCTGGTGGCGGACCACAGCAGCTAGCGTCGCACACGCCATCGGAAGGCTCGTAGTCCGCGCCGAATCGCGCGGACATGACCAGCCCCCCCGAAACGATCTGCAGACGGCCGATCCAGGCAATGAACAGCAGCCGCACCATTAGTGCCACCACACTCCACAGCGGCAGCACGCCACCCAGCAGGACCAGCGCCTGCACAAGGCGCAAGGGCTTGCCGGCATGGCATACATGCCGGTTGTGGCCCGCAATCTAGCGGCGGCTAGACGCAATGGATTCACCGTGTTCCGTGCGCCCGAAAGGTCAGCTTGGGCAGCAGATTCAGTCCCAAGACCACCGGCATTACCAGCACCGCAAGCCAGCCCGGCCCAGCAGCAAGGGACACGGCTAGGCGCGCGCCATCTTATGTCCCAACGCCCCGCACAGCAGCATCAGCGGTGGCGGAATCCGTTTATCCGGCAGGCATTCTGCGCCTTGGCACCACACCCCGACCAGCGCGACTTAAATCATCCACACAATCGATTAATAATCAATAATCAAATGAAACTCCACGCAGCAAACCAACATCACTCAACCAAGAATAAAGCAACCAAGAACGCACCACATCAAAAGAGTTGATAGTGGTGCGCGACGAACTCAATGCCAAATATAACCAATCACACCCTCGATCACATGATCACCAATCCCTTCGCAATTTGAATCAACGCTATCAAAATGATGGGACTTCCCTTTTGCACTCCCAAGGCAACGATACAAAGGCCGCGTGCCTTCCCACTGCGTAGTTGCAACGTATCCAGTAATCTTTCTAAGATTGGTCGATCTATGACCCTCGCAGCCCGCATCAATCGATGTAAACCTATCGCGACCGGCCAAGCAACTATAAAGCGCATGCCCCCCATCAAATGGGAAGCGCGCAATCAAGCCAATTACTCCGTTAAATGATCCTTCCGGATATTCGTAGCGATCATAGAAGCTTGAGCTACTAAATGTACCATCAACCGTAAACCTTCGCTCGAGATTTGCAAGAGGAACGCCAGGAACCCTGGATGCAGACAATTGAATATGCATATATTCTTGCTCTTCAACCCCCAAGTAATCAGAGTTACTGGCAACCCCATCGAAAGAACAAACAAAAAACAATCCCATAATCAAGCCTCGCAAACGTCCAATCATCACTCGATCCTCGAAATAGAAAATAATCCATCACAAACAATGCACTCAGGAAAGCACCCTGATCGCACCCAAACAATATCTTGGTAACGCAAAAAAAATTGCGACCAAGATCATAAAATTAATTAAGAAATCGCATTGATTTTTTGTAAGAATTTACCTCATTGGACGCCAAGTTTTGCAGAATGATACGAGACCGCAATGGCACCATAGAAATCATCATTTAATGAAAATGAAGAAGTCACCGACAGTGTTTGTGGTTGAAGTGGCACGTCAAATTGATAGGCACAGGAGTACTTAGCAATTTCACAAGCATCAGCATCCAGCTCAAGAGTGCCGAAGAAACTGCAATTTGGCCCGACAAGGAATTCCACCCATCTGGAATCCGCGTTCCTAACAGTGATTGGCCAATCCCTAGAAGGCACTGTCCACAATGGTGTCCAAGTGCGTGCAGCGCGCGTCTAGCCACATGGTTTCCTGTTGACACGCCTGCCGCTAGAGTGGCGCCAGCGCAGGGAGTCCACATGGCAAGAACAGGCATCGGCTTCATCGGCCACACCACCTTCATCCTCATTGCCCTGCTCACGCTGAGCGGGTGCGCGACGCTGCGACAGTTCGGCCCATCGGTGCAGGTGGGCACGGTCACACCGGGCCAGTACATCGCGCTCAAGCGCGGTGACATCCTCACCAGCGGCAAGCTCAGCGCGGCCACGATGGAGACCCTGCGCGTGGCAGGCCTGGACGAAGGCGCCTGCGCCAAGCCGGGCCTGCCCTGCATCGAAGCGATGGAGGCCAGCATCGTCGTCCGTGAGGAGGACAAGCGCTCGTCGCTGGCGGAACTGTGGGTGCAGTACGCGATGACGATGCCGGCGCCGAAGCGCGAGTCAGCGTCGGTGGCGCGCAGCAAGGCCGCGACCGCTCAGCCCGACCCGACCTTCCAACCGCGCCTGGATGCGTGGATGCAGATCGCACGGCAGTCCTATGCGTATCTGTTCTTCACCGAACGTACCGCCAACCAGCGTGGCTTCGAAGACCGCCAGACCCAGGTTCGCGACTACTACAACCTGGCCGTGCAGGAATCCGCCGTGCTGCTGTTCGAGGCCTATTCGAGCAAGCAGGTGCGCAACGACAACGGGCGGTTCCAGCTGGGCCGCTGGACCTTCGTGCTGGCGCCTGCCGACGATGGCGCGGCCGCGGACACGCGCGAACCGATCGAACTGGTACCAGCGGCATCGATGTCCTTCACCGGCACCCTGCGCAGCGTGCATCGTCGCGATGGCTTCGGTGCCGAACTGGTGGCAGTGATGGCCGACCCGGCCAGCACCGGGCTGGCAGCGGCCGCTGCAGGCACCGCACCCGCGGCCGAGCGCGACTGGAGCGAGATGCCGTCGCCGTCGATGACCGTACTGCTGCGCTTCTCGGGCAAAAACCTGTGGGAGGTGCTGCACGACGACGAACCGGAACTGGAGATCCACGACCCCTACCAGGTGGCGGTGGTGGAACTGCACGGCGAGCAGGTACCGCTGGCGGCGAACTTCACCGCGGGCTATGCGCTGTGGCTGGCCCGCTCCAACTTCAGCCGGCAATCGCTGCGTTCGTTGTTCGGTGGCAAGGGTGGCATCGAAAAGCCGCATCTGTTCATGATGCAGCCGTACGATCCGAACCGCCGCGTGTTGCTGATGATCCATGGCCTGGCCAGCAGCCCGGAAGCGTGGGTCAACGTGGCCAACGAGCTGATGCGCGACGATGAGATCCGCGGTGATTTCCAGATCTGGCAGTTCTATTACCCGACCAACATGCCGATCGCACTCAGCCACGATGAGATCCGGCGGATCCTGCACGCCACGCTGCAGCACTACGACCCGAGCGGCCAGGCGCTCGCATCGCACGACATGGTGGTGGTCGCGCACAGCATGGGCGGGGTGATTTCGCGGTTGATGGTGTCCTCCTCTGGTGATCATCTGGTCGACACCCTGTTGGCGACCGCGCAGATGACCCCGGCGCAGCGCGAACTGCTGCGCACGAAGGGCGCGCCGGTGCTGACATTCCAGCCGGAACCGGAAGTTTCACGGGTGGTGTTCATCGCTACCCCGCATCGCGGCACCGATGTCGCCGGCACGCGGCTGGGACGCTGGCTGGGCCGCTTCGTGCGCCTGCCGCTGACCGTGCTGGAGGATGTCGCAACGTTGGCAAACGACGGCAAGGTCGAGCGCAACGATGACAAGCACGGCTACCAGATGAACAGCATCCAGAACCTGGACAAGGACGATGCCTTCGTCAAGGCCGTGGCCGATCTGCCGATATCGCCGAAGGTGCGTTACCACTCGATCATCGCCCGTACCCAGGCTGAAGGTCCGCTGGAAAAGACCGACGATGGACTGGTCCCGTACTGGAGCTCGCACCTGCCCAATGCCGTCTCGGAAAAGGTGATCGTGTCCGGTCACAGCGTGCAGGAAGCTACACCGGCCATCGTCGAGCTTCGCCGTATCCTGCATGAGGACATGGAGGCGCATCCGCTGCCGGCGAAGTAGTGCACGAAGTCCAGCAACCGTGGCCCGCGCTTGCCCATCTTCGGGTGCGGGAAGTGGAGTTCGTCCCCATGGCGGCAACGCCGCATTGAATGAACGGACTGGGGTCTGTAGCGTTGCAGCTGCCCATTCGGGCTACAACGGAGAACACGCATGAAGAGGATGTTCAGGCTGTCTGTTGCTATCGGTGCCGTGGCGCTGGTGTTCGGATTGAACGCTGTCGCGGCCGAGCCGACCCCCTGCGATGAGTGCTACCGCGGTTACCAGATCTGCCTGTCGCAAGGCAAAAGCGAGATCTGGTGTTACGGCGCACTATCCCGGTGCCTGAAAAATTCCAGCGGATGTAACACACCCTACTGACTGCGCACTCCGGTCGATCCAGTATCCCGGTGAAACGACGGATCGGCACCGCCAGTCCCACGCTGATGGGACTGGCATCTGCCAACTGGCGGCCCTATTGAGGGAAAACCCTCATCGTTCCTGCGCATCGCTCTGGCTAAGCTGGCCACTCTCTTCCGCAGGAGGTCCACATGAACACGTCAGAGCCCAGCCGCCAGCCCAGCCCCGATCCGGCCGAGCGCGATGCGTTTTTCCCGTCGCCGTACTCGCTGTCCCAGTTCACTTCGGCAACCACCGATCTGTCCGGCGCGGACTATCCCGATGCCCGCCGTGACGGACGCTGGAAGGTGCTGATGATCGCCGCCGACGAACGTTATCTGCCGACCGCCAACGGCCATCTGTTCTCGACCGGCAACCATCCGGTGGAGACGCTGCTGCCGATGTATCACCTGCACAAGGCCGGTTTCGAGATCGACGTGGCAACGCTGTCGGGCAATCCGGTGAAGTTTGAATGGTGGGCGTTCCCGCGCGAGGACCGCGAGATCGGTGGCCTGTACGAACGCTACGAGCCCCGCCTCCGCCAGCCCCTGCGTCTGAACGACGTAGCGGCCGCGCTCGACGCCGGTTCGGACTATGCCGCAGTGTTCATTCCCGGTGGTCACGGTGCGTTGATCGGCCTGCCGGAAAGTCGCGCAGTGAAGGCCACCCTGCAGTGGGCGATGGACAATCAGCGCCACATCATCACCCTCTGCCACGGCCCTGCCGCGCTGCTGGCGGCCGGCGTGGATGAAGCCGATGGCGGCTCATTGTTCCGCGGCCATCGGATCTGCGCGTTCCCCGATGCGATGGACCGGCAGACACCGGATATCGGCTACATGCCTGGTCAACTGCCGTGGTTCTTCGGTGAACGCCTGGCCCAGCAGGGCGTGCAGATCGTCAACGAAGGCATCGATGGCAGCGTGATGCAGGACCGCCTGCTGTTGACCGGCGACAGCCCGCTGGCGGGCAATGCGCTGGGCAAGCTGGCCGCACGCACCCTGCTGGATGCGTTGGCAACGCGCTGACCGGCATGGACACCACCGTGCAGTCATTGCTGGTGCTGGAACGCGCACCTTCGTTGGCGGCGATCGGCGCGTTGCTGCGCAGCACCGGCGCGCCACTGGGCTATGACCGCACGTTGATGTTCGCCACCGGCACCGATCTGGAACGCGGCGCGCAGCGCCTGTACTGGATCGATGGCGACTGGTTCGGTGAGGGTGCCAGCACTGACGTGGCGCACTACCTGCATGCGTGCCCCGTCAATCGCCATGTGCTGGACAGCGATGCGCCCTTCTTCTGGAGCAAGCAGCAAGGCGTGCGCGGCGAGCGCTACCGGGTCGTGCGGCAACCGCGGGGCGAAGGACTGCACGGCCTGCAGGTGCCGGTGTTCGGTGCAACCGGCCTGGAAGGGGCGGTCAGCTGGGGCGGGCGCACGATCGACGCATCTCCATCGGCACGGTTGCTGCTGGAGCTGATCGGCACCGCCGCCTTCCGTGCGGCGCATCGGCTCTCTGTCGCCCCGGCGGTTGTGCCTGCCGGCACACTCAGCGCGCGCGAGCGTGAGGTCCTGCGCTGGGTTGCGGCCGGTCGTCGCCAGGCCGATATTGCTGCCACCCTGGGGCTGTCCACACGCACGGTGGAAAACCACCTGCGCAGGGCACGCCAGCGGCTGGGCGTGGCGACCACGGCGCAGGCAGTGCGCGCGGCCAGCCGGCGCGGTGAGATCGGCGACTGAACGAGGCGCGACACTTCCGGCTGCTGCGGTCGCATGCTAAACAGGCCAGGCGCATGTGCGCGATTGCAGAAGCAAGGATGATGCTTATGAAACTGCAACTGGCCTCGATGGCCGCATTGATGTTGGCGATTGGCAGCATGGCATCGGCCGGAAGTGCCGTCGCCGGTGTGCCATCGCCACCCGGCAGCACCACCGAATGCGTACCGGTGGAAGTGGAGCGCTACCGCATCCACCAGCACTGCACGGTGACCTTCGTCGACGAAACGGGCAGCGTCTTCGTTTCTGAATACTGGATCGACGAGTACGGCAATCCCTACCTGATCTGAGCGACGAACCCTATCGGCAACGTTGCTGCAGCCGACGGTCACGCCGGGGCGGGCGCACGGAAATCGCCCGCTCCGGCATACCTCCACCCTCCCTTTCCGTGGCATCCTCCGTGAAATCGTTTTCACGGAATGGAGGGATTCCACGATGCTGTCACGTTTCCGCAGATCCGCGCTCTGCGCACTGCTGGTCCTTGCTCTGCCCGCCATCACCTGGGCAGCCTCGCCCGCCCCGTTGAAGGTGATGTCCTTCAACGTACGCACCCCCGCCGACACCGACCCTGGCAAGCGCTGGCAAGACCGCCGCGATGCCATGGTCAAGGTGATCCAGCAGGCGCACCCGGCGGTGATCGGCACCCAGGAACTGGTGCTGGAGCAGGCCAACTACCTGGCCGAGCACCTGCCCGACTATCGCTGGTTCGGCGAAGGCCGGCGCGGTGGAAGTGGCGACGAACACATGGGCGTGTTCTACGACAGCAAGGTGCTGGCGGTGGAAGAATCCGGCAACTTCTGGCTGTCCGATACGCCCGGGGTCGCAGGCAGCATCAGCTGGGGCAACCTGTTCCCGCGCATGGTCACCTGGGCAGTGTTCCGCCGCCTGGATGATGGCCGTCGCTTTTACTTCATGAACACCCACCTGCCCTATCGCGATGAGGACGAACCGCGACGGATCAAGGGTGCCGAACTGATCGCCACGCGCGTGGCCGCGCTGCCTTCCGATCTACCGGTGGTGCTGACCGGTGATTTCAACAGCGAGCCCGGCGGCGGCACCTATCAGGCCTTCACCCGGGTGCTGCAGGACACGCGCACCCAGGTCAAAACACCGCAGGGTCCGCGCCTGACCTTCCACGACTTCACCGGCACGGCGACTTCGCAGCTGGACTGGGTGCTGGTACGCGGCTTCCACGCACGCAGCTTCCTGACCGACGACCGCCGCATCGACGGCGTGCTGCCCTCCGACCACTTCCCGCTGGTCGTGGAATTGGACTGGCCGAAGCACTGAGCACTGCAGCGACCCTCGCTACGGCGGGGGTCGCTTGCCCAGCAGGCGGTACAGCGCCTGGTGCTGGTCGCGCGCCTGGCAGATGCGTGCGCCGACGGCCAGGAACACCGCAATGCCGACAAGGCCAATACCCAGCATTGAATCGGGCAGGCGCAGGAAGCCGATCACCGCAGCCATCGCCGCCAACACCAGCAGCATCACCACGGCCACCGGCAGGCCGGGATCGCCCAGCAGCGTCCGTTGGGTCGATTGCTTCTGTTCGCTCATGTCCCGTCCTCCCATGGTTTCCCCACTAGTTACACGGTGGGCCACGGTTCCGGCAGAGTCAGAAACGTCATGACCGCGAGAACGCGCGCGGCGGCGCGCGCGCTACCCTGCCGGCAGCCTCATTGAGCGGAGACGGCACATGACCCATCGCAGCCGACTGGCCGGATTCATCATCGATTGCCAGGACACGCCTGCCGCAGACAGCGCCCGCTTCTGGGCCGCAGCGCTGGGCCTGCAGGCTGAGCCCGCCCGTGGCGAAGGCGACGCAGAGTACGCCGACCTGACAGGTGCGCCGGCAGGCTTGAACGTAGAGGTGCAGCGGGTCGATCACCCGTCGCGGGTGCATCTGGATATCGAAAGCGACGACATCGACGCCGAAGCCGAACGGCTGGAAAAACTCGGTGCGCGCCGGGTCGGTTTCGTCAAACGCTGGTGGGTGATGGAAGCGCCCACCGGCCATCGTTTCTGCATCGTGCGCATGCGCGATCACGATGCCCCGGCCAACCTCTGGCCCTAGCGAAAAAAGGGACGGAAGCAGATGCTCCCGTCCCCTGCCGATCAGCGCGCCTGGGCCACGCTCGGCGCCTGCGGTGACTGGCCCCAGCCACCGAGTGCCTTGTACACGCCCACCACGCTGACGTTGACCTCCGATTCGGCGGCCGCCAGTGCATCGTCGGCCACCAGTTGCGTGCGCTGCGCGTCAAGCAGGGTCAGGAAGTCTTCCGAGCCCTCGCGGTAGCGGATCTGCGCCAGCGATTCGGCACGTCGTGCCGCCTGCGCCTGCTCGACCACGATGGCCAGCCGCGCCTGCTGCTTGGAATAGCGGGTCAACGCGTTTTCGGTGTCTTCCAGCGCCAGCAGCACCGCCTGTTCGTACTGCGCGGCTACGCCCTCGGCCTCGGCCTTGCTGGCACGCAGGCGTGCCTTGACCGTACCGAAGTCGAATGCCGCCCAGCTCAGCGACGGAGTCAGCGACCAGGCCTTGTTGTTGCCGTTGACCAGGCCACTGGCATCGCCACCGAGGAAGCCGACGAAACCAGACAGTGACAGCCGCGGGAACAGATCGGCCGTGGCAACGCCGACACGTGCGGTGGCAGCAGCCAGGCGACGTTCGGCGACCCGCACGTCGGCACGCTGGCGCAGCAGTTCACGGGTATCGCCCAGCGGCAATGCCTTGGCAAACGCCGGTACTTCGTGCGGTGCCAGCATGGCCGTCAGCACTTCCGGGCGCTGGCCAAGCAGGACCGCAAGCCGGTTGCGCGACTGCGTCTCGGCCACTTCCAGCAGCGGGATGTCGGCCTCGATGGCCTTCAACCGTGCACGGCTGCTCTGCACGTCCAGCTCGCTGCCGGCACCCAGTTCCCAACGTGCCTCGGTCAGCCGCTGCGTATCGCGCAGGTTGACCAGGGTGCGCTGGGCCACCGCGATGCGCTTCTGGGTGCCACGCAACTCGAAGTAGTTGCGTGCCACTTCGGCAGCGATCAGCACCTGCGCGTCGGCGAGGTTGGCCTGCTCTGCGTCCAGGTCGGCACGCGCGGCCTCTGCAGCACGGCGTTTGCGGCCGAACAGATCCAGCTCCCAGCCCGCATCGAAGCCGAGCTGGTAGCTTTCACTGAACACCCGCTGCCCACCCAGCTGCGGATCGGGTTGCTTGCGGCGATCGTAGCTGCCGCCAGCGGTAACGTGTGGCGCCTGGTCGAAGCGGCTCTCGACGAACACTGCACGGGCCTGGCTGACACGGGCGACAGCCACGCGCAGGTCCAGGTTGTCCGACAACGCGCCGTGCACCAGCTCTTCAAGCACCGGATCATCGAACTGCGCCCACCAGCTGGCCACCGGCGAGGTGGTGCTGAACACCGGCTGCTGCGCGCCCTGCAGGACGACGGGCTCCTGCACCGGTGCTTTGTAATTGGGGCCGACGCTGACACAGCCCGCCAGCACCAGGCTGGAGACGGCCATCGCCAGGGTGCGGATCACCATGGCAGCACCTCGCCCAGGTAGGTGAAGCTGCCGCTGGCGCCGGATTCGCCGATCAGCGACATCTGCACGCTGGAGCGTGCGCCCTCGGCGATTTCGATCTCGCCGTTGCCACCGTTCATATCGGTTTTCACGTAGCCGGGGTGCACGGTGTTGACCTTGATCGGCGTGCTGCGAAGCTCATGGGCCAGGGCCAGGGTCCAGCTGTTCACTGCGGCCTTGGACGCGTTGTACGCCGGGATCTTGAAGTCGTAGATGCCCGAGGTCGGATCGGCATGCAGCGTCTGCGAGCCGAGCATGCTGGAGACGTTGACGATGCGGCCGGACTTGGCCTGCTTGATCAGCGGCAGGAAGGCCTGGGTCACCGCCACCAGCGCGTACACGTTGGTGTCGAAGGTGCGACGCCAGGTATCCAGCGACTGCTCCGACGGCAGCTGTGCGGGGTTCTCGATCATGATGCCGGCGTTGTTGACCAGGATGTCCAGACGGCCATGGCGCTGGCGCACCTGCTCGACCGCCTCGGCGATGCTGGCGCCATCATTAACGTCCAGCTGCAGCGCCTCCACCGGCAAGCCCTCGGCCTGCAGCTTCAGTGCCAGTTCGACGGCGGTCTCGCGCTTGCGCCCGGCCAGCAGCGTGTGCACGCCGGCCTGCGCCAGCTGGCGCACGGTTTCCAGGCCGATGCCGCGGGTTGCGCCGGTGACCAGCGCGATCTTGTTCTGATGGGTGTTCATGGATTCATTGCCTTGGTAGGGGGAAGCGGGCGCCGGTGGTTGCCGGCGCCGCTGTTTTCCATGTCAGTGGTGGATGGTCGGCTCGCCGTGCTGCACCAGCTGGCCACCACCGTTGCGGGTGACGAACTTGCGCAGTGCCACGTAGAACACCGGGGTCAGGAACAGGCCGAACAAGGTCACACCCAGCATGCCGGCGAACACGGTGATACCGGTCACCGAGCGCACTTCGGCGCCAGCACCATGCGACAGCACCAGCGGCACGGTGCCGGCGATGAAGGCGATGGAGGTCATCACGATCGGGCGCAGACGCAGGCGGCAGGCTTCCAGTGCCGCTTCGACGATGCCCTTGCCGCCCATCTCCAGCTCTCTGGCGAACTCGACGATCAGGATCGCGTTCTTGCACGCCAGGCCCATCAGCACCACCAGGCCGACCTGCACGAACACGTTGTTGTCGCCGCCGGTCATCCACACACCGAACAGCGCGGACAGCAGGGTCATCGGCACGATCAGGATCACCGCCAGCGGCAGCGACCAGCTTTCGTACAGCGCGGCCAGCACCAGGAACGCCAGCATGATCGCCACCGGGAACACGATGAAGGCAGCCTTGCCCTGGGTCGCCTGCTGGTAGCTCAGGTCGGTCCATTCGGTCGCCATGCCGACCGGCAGCACCTTGGCGGCGATGGCGGTGAGGTTGTTCATCGCTTCGGCCGAGGACAGCACACGCGGGTCGGCTTCACCGGCCAGGTCAGCGGCCGGGTAGCCGTTGAAGCGCAGCACCGGGTCCGGACCGTAGGTTTCCTTGACGGTGACCATCGAGCCGATCGGCACCATCTCGCCACGATCGTTGCGGGTCCGCAGCTTGCCGATGTCCTCGACGCTGTCACGGAACTGGCCATCTGCCTGTGCGATCACCTGCCAGGTACGCCCGAACTGGTTGAAGTCGTTGACGTAGGCCGAACCCAGATAGGTCTGCAGCGTGTCGAACAACTCGGTCAGCTGTACGCCCTGGGCCTTGGCCTTGACACGATCCACCTCGGCATCCAGCTGCGGCACGTTGGCCTGGTAGCTGGTGATCGGGAAGGCCATGCCCGGGGTCTGCGCAACCGCACCCTGCATCGACTGCACCGCGTTCTGCAACGCGCCATAGCCGAGGTTGCCACGGTCCTGGATGAACATCTGGTAGCCGTTGCCGTTACCGAGGCCAAGGATCGGCGGCGGCATCATGGCGAAGGCAAACCCTTCCTGCAGGCCGGCGATCTTCTGGTTGATCTCCGCATTGATCTGCGCGGCGGTGCGACCATGGCGCTCGCTGAACGGCTTGAGCGGAATGAACGCGACACCGGTGTTGGGCGTGTTGGTGAACTGCAGGGCATTCAGGCCCGGGAACGAGATGGTGTGCGCCACACCGTCGGTTTCCTGGGCGATCTTGGCGACCTTGCGCAGCATTTCATCGGTACGCGCGATCGACGAACCCTCCGGCAGCTTCACACCCGCGATCAGGTACAGCTTGTCCTGGGTCGGAATGAAGCCCGGCGGCACCAGCTTGAAGATGAAGCCGGTACCCACCAGCAGCACCGCGTACACCACGAACACCGCGCCACGACGACCGAGGATCTTCGACACGCCACGCTCGTACTTTTCCGAGCTGGACTTGAAGAAGCGGTTGAACGGACGGAACACCCAGCCGAACAGACGGTCGATGATGCGGGTCGGGGCATCCTTCGGCGCGCCATGCGGCTTCAGCAGGCGGGCAGCCAGGGCCGGCGACAGGGTCAGCGAGTTGATCGCCGAGATCACCGTGGAAATGGCGATGGTGACCGCGAACTGCTTGTAGAACTGACCGGTGACGCCCGACAGGAACGCCATCGGCACGAACACCGCACACAGCACCAGCGCGATGGCGATGATCGGCCCGGACACTTCGCGCATCGCCTGATGCGCAGCGGCCAGCGGGGTCAGGCCTTCTTCGATGTTGCGTTCAACGTTTTCCACCACCACGATCGCGTCATCGACCACGATGCCGATCGCCAGCACCAGGCCGAACAGGCTCAGCGTGTTGATCGAGAAGCCCAGCAGGTACAGCGCGCCGAACGTGCCGACGATCGACACCGGCACCGCAATGAGCGGGATGATCGAGGCACGCCAGGTCTGCAGGAACAGGATCACCACCAGCACCACCAGCGCGATGGCTTCCAGCAGGGTGGAGACCACCGCCTTGATCGAGTCGCGCACGAAGATGGTGGTGTCATACACCGCCTCGTACTTCACGTCGGCCGGCATGGTCTTCTGCATCTCGTCCATGCTGGCCATCACCGCGTCGCGGATCTCCAGCGCGTTGGCGCCGGGGGCCTGGAAGATACCGATACCCACCGCGTTCTTGCCGTCCAGCTGCGAGCGCAGCGTGTAGTCACCGGCACCCAGTTCGACCCGGGCCACGTCCGACAACCGCACCACTTCACCGTCGGTGCCGCTCTTGAGCACGATGTCGCCGAACTCCTGCTCGCTGCGCAGGCGGCCCTGGGCGTTGATCAGGGTCAGGAACTGGCTGTTGGGCATCGGCTCGGCGCCGAGCTGGCCGGCCGAGACCTGCACGTTCTGCTCGCGCATGGCGCGCACCACATCGCTGGCGGTCAGGCCGCGCGCGGCAACCTTGTCCGGGTCCAGCCAAGCGCGCATGGCGTAGTCGCCACCGCCGAAGATCTGCGCATCGCCCACGCCCTGGATACGTGCCAGCGCGTCCTTGACGTGCAGGCGGGCGTAGTTGCGCAGGTACAGGGTGTCGTACTTGCCGTTGGGCGAGGTCAGGTGCACCACCATCAGGAAGGTGGGCGACTGCTTCTGGGTGGTCACGCCTTGCCGGCGCACGTCCTCGGGCAGTCGCGCCTGGGCCTGGGCGACACGGTTCTGCACCTTCACCGCCGCTTCGTCCGGGTCGGTGCCCGGGCGGAAGGTGATGGTCATCTGCAGCACGCCGTCAGAGCCGGCCACCGACTTGAGGTAGATCATGCCCTCAACGCCGTTGATGGCCTCCTCCAGCGGGGTGGCCACGGTTTCGGCGATCACCTTGGGGTTGGCGCCCGGATAGACGGTGCGTACCACTACCGACGGCGGCACCACTTCGGGGTACTCACCGATGGGCAGCATCGGAATCGAGATCAGGCCGGCGGCGAAGATCACGATCGACAGCACCGCCGCGAAGATCGGCCTGTCGATGAAGAAACGGGAAAAGTCCATGGAAGAATTCCTGGAAAAGGCCGTCGGCGGGCAACAGCCGCCCTGCCCCTCACCAATCTGGTGAAGGCAGTGACGGCTGCCGCTGGCACCGGCAGCTAAGCGGGTACGCGGATCAGGAGACGGCGGATCAGTGGTTTAGTGCGGCAGTTGCATCGCGACCCGGCGCCGGCGCAGCGGTGGGCTGCATCGCCACCGCCTTCGCCTGCACCGGCATACCGGGCATGAAGACCTTCTGCACGCCATCGATGATCACCTTGTCACCGGCGGCCAGACCCTGCTCGACAATGCGCAGGCCTTCGGCGGTGCGGCCGAGCTGGATGTCGCGGCGCTGAGCCTTGCCATCCTTGTCGACCACGTAGACGTACTTGCGGTCCTGGTCGGTCAGCACGGCCTTGTCGTCGATCAGCATCGCCTGGAACTGGCCGCTGCCGAGCAGCTGCACGCGGGCGAACAGGCCCGGGGTGAACTGGCGATCGGCGTTGTCCAGCAGCGCGCGGACGCGGATGGTGCCGGTGCTGCGGGTCACCTGGTTGTCGAGGAAGTCGACCTTGCCCGTGTGCGGGTAGCCATCTTCACCGGACAGGCCGACCTTCACCGGCAGCTCGCTGTCGCGCTCGCTCGGGCGCTCGCCCTTGCGTGCCATCTGCGCGTACCGCAGGAAGGTGCTTTCGTCGGCATCGAAATAGACGAACACCGTATCCAGCGAGACCAGCGTGGTCAGCACGCTGGCACTGTCGCCGGCGGTGACCAGGTTGCCGGCGGTGACCATCGCGCGACCGGCACGGCCGTCGATCGGCGCACGCACCTTGGTGAACTCAAGGTTGAGGCGGGCTGCATCCAGCGCGGCCTGCGCAGCCTGCACTGCCGCACCGGACTGGTCGGCGGCTGCGCGACGCTGTTCAGCCGTCTCGGTGGAGATCGCCTGCTGCTCGGCCAGGCGCTTGGCACGCTCGGACTCACTGCGGGCAAGCACCGCCTGGGTGCGCGCACGGGCCAGTTCGGCGTTGGCGCGATCGTACTCGGCCTGGTAGCTGCGGGCATCGATGGTGAACAGGACGGCGCCCTTCTTCACTTCTTCGCCTTCAACGTAGTTGACCTTGTCGATGTAGCCGGACACGCGCGGGCGCAGCTCGACGCTCTGCACGGCCTCGACACGACCGCTGAATTCGTCCCACTGGCTGACCTGCTTGAGCAGTACGGGGGCAGCTGAGACCTGCGGCGGGGGCGGTGCGCCAGCTTCTTCGGCATGGCCACCGCTGCAGGCAGCCAGAACGGCGGCAGCGAGGATCGACACGCCAGCCATCGCCAGGCGATGACGGAAACGATGTGGAGTGGTGTTGGGGGAAGTCATGGCATGCATCCGTACGGAGGGGTGGTACAGCTATTTGAGAATTGCTATCAACTTTCGGCGGCGTATCCTGCGACCTCAACCAAGGCTGAGGTCAAGCAACGCCTGCGGTGTCGCGCCACAGCGGCGGTATTTCCAGGTGCAGCAGACCGCGCGGCAGTTCGGCATCACTGCTGTCGCAACGGACGATCGCGCGGTTGTCGCGGCAACCATCGAGCAGGGACACCACGCGGCGGCCGACCAGCAGCGAACTGGGCCATTCGATGCAGGCGTTGGCGGCGTTGGCCGGGGTGCATACCGGGCTGCACACTTCCAGCATCTGCGCGCGAACGCCCACGGCCTGCGCTTCCTGGTGCACCACCTGCGCGTACATGCGCAGCGCGGCCGTGGTGATCGAGGTCTCGCCATAACCGGCCCAGGGCTTGAGCCCGGCCGGGCTGCCGATCATCACGTAGCGACGGGCGTGCACGTTGTCCTGCAGCAGCGGCAACAGATGACGCACCGCGTGCACATGCGGCATCAGGTCAGCCTGCAATGCCGCCGCCAGTGCGTCACCGCCGCGCTCGACCACACGACCGCGGTTGTACGGACCACCCATTGCCGCGATCACCGCCGCAAGCGGACGCGGACGCTGCGCCACGCGCTCGGCCAACGTACGCGCCGAGCTGTCGTCACTCAGCGAGCCCAGCATTGTCTGCAGGCCCGGCTCATCGGCGAACTGCTCGTGCAATGCCGCCAGGCGGCGCGGATCGCGGCCGACCACCAGCACGGGGCTGCCGGCCTCCAGCAATGCGCCGACTACACCCTGGCCGACGGCACCGGTGCCGCCAAGAACCAGGACCTCGGGGGTCAGAATCCCATTCACGGGACATTTCCTCCCAAATCCGGGATAGTCCCGATTCGACGCAGTCGGTCACCCTTCTGCGAAGCAAGGCGCAAGGCACCGCCACGCTGCTGACGCATGGGTGCGGTAAACTCACGAAAGTCCTTGTGTACCAAGGAACTAGGGCGGGATTCGACGGTCATCGCCAGGTCCAGGGCGTTCTGGCCGGCGATCCGGAAGCGGGCAAGAATGTTGCGCAGGCTCATGGCGGACGGGCTCCAATTAGCGAATGGCGCCACGATAGACCTCAAACCCCTACTTGATTAGTCCTGATTAAGGGGAATAATCATCCCGTCCCCGGTCCAATCGTTCTGTCACGATTGCCCCATCCCCGACGTCCAGGATTCCTGACCATGTCCCACGATCTCAACGAGACGCTGATCTTCGTCAAAGTGGTCGAGCAAGGCAGCTTCATCGCGGCTGCCAAATCGCTCGGCCTGCCCAAGACCACGGTCAGCCGCAAGGTGCAGGAACTGGAAACGCGCCTCGGTGCGCGCCTGCTGCACCGGACCACGCGCCGCCTCGGCCTCACCGAGGCCGGCTCGATCTATCACGAGCATTGCCAGCGCATCGCGCGCGAGCTTGAAGAAGCCGAAAGCGCGGTCAGCCAGCTGCAGTCGGGCCCACGCGGCTGGTTGCGCTTCACCGTACCCTATTCGATCGGCATCACCTGGATCGCGCCGCTGCTGGGCCAGTTCCATGCGCAGTACCCGGAGATCCGCCTGGACATGCACATGGGCAACGAGAAGTTGGACCTGATCGCCGGCGAGGCCGATCTCGCCCTGCGCGTGGGTGCCCTGCCCGATTCCAACCTGGTGGCGCGCAAGCTTGGCAGCCTGCGCACGCAGGTGTTCGCCAGCCCGGCCTACATCGAGCGCTACGGCGAGCCGCTGCATCCGGAAGAGCTGCAGTTCCACCGCATCCTGGCCATGCGCAAGCCGTACCACACCGGCAATTCGCCACGCTTTACCTGGCAGCTGGGCGAGAACGGTGGCGAACTGCGCGACTTCCCGGTAACGCCGCTGATGACGGCCAACGACATGTCTGCGTTGAATGGCGCACTGGTGTGTGGCGAAGGCCTGCTGCTGACCGGCGACGTGATGGCCAAGCCGTTCGTCGAGTCGGGCATGGTGCGCCGCGTGCTGGCCGGCTGGACCGGGCCGGAAGTGGATTTCAATGCGGTGTTCGCCGGTGGCCGCCTGGTCTCGCCGAAGGTGCGCGCGTTCGTCGATTTCCTGGTGGAGAAGCTCAACTTCGACGCCAACTACATGCTGGCGCAGTGCCCCGGTGCGAAGCTGGCGCGGCAGCAGCAGGAACAGGAAGAGGCAGCGCTGGCGAGCAGCGGCAAGCGGATTCTGGAGAAGGTGGCTGCGTCGGCGGCGTAATCCCCAACAATACCGCCCGCAATCTCCTGGTAGTAGCCGACCTTGGTCGGCACGGCTCTCCACACGCGCTATCGGCGTGCCGGGCGAGCCCGGCACCCACAAAAATGCCGCCTGCGAGGGCGGCATTTTCGTTCCGGCCGATGGCCTGACCGGCTCAAGCAACAACGCCAGGCATTATTGTTTGAGGGGAATCACACGGATCTCGACGCGGCGGTTCTTGGCACGGCCGGCATCGGTGCTGTTGTCGGCAATCGGATAGGACTTGCCAGCGCCCAGGGTCTCGATGCGCACGCTCTGCACGCCCTGGCCGATCAGGTACTGCGCCACCGAATCAGCGCGCTCCTTGGACAGGCGATTGTTGACCGCGTCGCTGCCGATGCTGTCGGTGTGACCGACCACTTCGATCATGGTCTGGTTGTAATCGCGCAGGGTGCCAGCAACGCCATTGAGCGAGCCGTAGAACTGCGGCTTCAGTGCCGACTTGCCGAAGTCGAAGGTGATGCCGTCCGGCAGGTTCAGCATGATGTTGTCGCCCTGGCGCTCGACGTCGATGCCGGTGTTGGCGGTGCGCTCGCGCAGCGCGCGCTCCTGGCGATCCTGGTACTGACCCACGGCGGCGCCGCTGAGTGCACCGATACCCGCGCCGATCAGCGCATGCTGGCGACGCTCGGTCGCGCTGTCGCCGGTCAGCAGGCCCGCGGCCACGCCGATGGCGGTACCGATCAGGGCATTGCGGCCGGTGCGGTTCTGCTGCTCGGTCGGGTTGCCGTACGGATCACTCTGCACATAGGAGCCGCCGGTGGCGCAGGCCGACAGGACGGCCGCACCCATCAGGGCCAGTGCGACGTTGCGGGTGGTGTTGCGGATCATGAGTGTTCTCCTTGGTTTCCGGTCGGGCCGGCGGCTTGCGGGCGGCAACGAGGATAAACAGCCGGACGCGATGTCGGCATGATGATCGCATCGGCCGACAGGGACGTGTTCAGCTAGCTGTCTGGACCGCTCAGCCAGCGCTTTACCCCGCCGCCGACTGGCGGTAAGCAGCCAGTGCCGCGTCCCGACCTGCCGCCAGGTCCACCAGCGGCGTGCGCGGATACCCGGGCGCGCGTTCGGCCAACAGCTGCGGGTGCTGCCAGGGAGCGAACCGCGCCTTTACCGGCAGCTCCGCCAGCTCCGGCACCCAGCGGCTGATGTAGCGCGCCTGTGGATCGAACTTCTCGGCCTGGGTGACTGGATTGAACACCCGGAAATAGGGAGCCGCATCGGCGCCGGTGCCGGCCACCCACTGCCACCCCATCGTGTTGTTGGCCAGGTCCGCATCCACCAGCGTGTCCCAGAACCAGTGCGCGCCGTGCAGCCAATGCGCACGCAGGTGCTTGCACAGGTAGCTGGCGACGATCATCCGCACCCGGTTGTGCATGTAACCGGTCTGCCAGAGCTCGCGCAGGCCAGCATCGACGATGGGCACACCGGTGTTGCCGCGCTGCCAGTCGTGCAGTTGGACGGCACTGGGGTTGGCCCAGGGGAAACGGTCGAAACGCGGGTTGAGATTGTCCGTGGGCGTCTTCGGGAAGTGGTGCAGCAGGTGGTAGCCGAAATCACGCCAGCCGAGCTGGCGCAGGTAGCCGTCGATGTCCGCATCGGTGCCAGCGCTGCGCAGGCCCTCCAGCGCGTGTGCGATGCGCCACGGGGCGATTTCGCCGAAATGCAGGTGCGGCGACAGCCGCGAAGTACCGACCCGGTCCGGCAGATCGCGCTGCTCACGATAGCCGCGCAGCGCACCATCCTCGAACACGGACAGCGCCTCGAGCGCGCCTGCCTCACCCGGCTGCCAGTGCTCCCAGAAACCGGAATCCCACTGCAATGGCGGCGCCAGCTGCAACGCGTCCAGCGCCAGGCCTTCAACCGTGTGTGCGGCCAACGTGCGCGGCGCCTCCTGCAGGGCCGGCAATCGCCAATGACTGAGTACGTTGCGCCAGTACGGAGTGAATACCTTGTAGGGCTGCCCTTGCTGGGTAGCGATGTCCCAGGGCTCGAACAACAGGCTGCCGTTGCAGCTCTGCGCATCGATGCCCTGCTCGCGCAGCGTGCGTTTGACGGCGGCATCGCGCGGTTGCGTCGCCGGTTCGTACTTGCGGTTCCAGTACACCGCCTCGGCGCCGGTCTGATCAATCTGCGCCTGCAGGGTCGGCAGGCTGTCGCCGGCACGCAGCACCAGCGAGGAGCCGCGTGCACGCAGGTCGGCATCCAGCGCCGCCAGCGAGCGGTGGCGCCACGCGTTCGACGCGGCGCCCGGCGCCCAGTCGCCCTCTTCGTGCGGGGCGTGGATATAGACCGGCACCACATCGTGGCCCGCGTCCAGCGCCGCCTGCAGCGCCGGATTGTCCTGCAACCGCAGGTCCCGACGGAACCATACCAACGCTACCGACACGTGCACTGCCTCTCTGTTGCTGGGCAGCCATGATAGCCAGTGGCGGTGAAGGCGATGCGTGCGACCGGCTCTGCTAGGCTGCGTGCTCTCCTGCTTCCACCCTGCCCTCGTCATGGATGATCTTCGCGCCACGTTTGCCCGCTTCGGCCCCCTGCAACCGCAATCCGCCGACGCGTGGCAAGGGCCGTTCCCGTTGCCGGACATGCTGGCCGGGTTCTATGCACACGTCGGCCCATTCGGTGAGGTGTTCAATCCTGCCAAAGGCCCCAGCGGCATCACCGTACCGGGCGTAGAGGTGTGGCTGCCGCCGTTGCAGCGCCTGTGGGCGTATCAGGCGGGCTACCGCTGGAATGGCATCGATGGCGAGCCGATCAGCGACTGGCCGTCGCACTGGCTGGTGATCGCCGACCGTGGCGCCGATCCTCTCATCCTCGACATCAACGATGGCCGCGTGTTGTTCGCCCGTCATGGCGCGGGCCACTGGGACGCCGACGAGTTCGTCGCCGACGTACCGACCTTGATGGCCGCACTGGCGGCGGCCGGCAGCGTTTACCTCGAGGCCGATGAGGATCTGTACAGCGATGACGATGATGGCAGGATCCGTCCCGAACATCGCGAAGCGGCACTGCGCGCTGTCGCTGCAGTGCTGGGCGGCACGGATGAAGCAGAACTGTTCCTGGACGCGATGCAGTAGAGCCGCCCCGTGCGTGGATGGTGTACGGCAAGATTCAATCCACGCATAGCGTGGATCTACTTCATGCCTTCCCTGATTACCCACCCGTCTTTCTTTCCAGCGGCGCCTGCTTCAGCGCTGCTGAGCGGCACGGACGAGGCAGAACTGTTCCTGGACGCGATGCAGTAGATCCACGCCATGCGTGGATGGTGCACGGGAAGGTTCAATCCACGCATGGCGTGGATCTACTTCATGCCGTCCCTGATCACCCGCCCGTCTCTCTTTCCAGCGGCGCCTGCTTCGGCGCTGCTGGGCGGCACGGATGAGGCAGAACTGTTCCTGGACGCGATGCGGTAGATCCACGCCATGCGTGGATGGTGTACGGCAAGATTCAATCCACGCGTGGCGTGGATCTACTTCATGCCTTCCCTGATCACCCACCCGTCTTTCTTTCCAGCGGCGCCTGCTTCAGCGCTGCTGGGCGGCACGGACGAAGCAGAACTGTTCCTGGACGCGATGCAGTAGAGCCACGCCGTGCGTGGATGGTGTACGGCAAGATTCAATCCACGCATGGCGTGGATCTACTTCATGCCTTCCCTGATCACCCGCCCGTCTCTCTTTCCAGCGGCGCCTGCTTCGGCGCTGCTGGGCGGCACGGATGAGGCAGAACTGTTCCTGGACGCGATGCAGTAGAGCCGCCCCGTGCGTGGATGGTGTGCGGGAAGATTCAATCCACGCGTGGCGTGGATCTACTTCATGCCTTCCCTGATCACCCGCCCGTCTCTCTATCCTGCGGCGCCTGCTTCAGCAGTGCGGTCAGGAACGGGGGCAGCACCGAGTCTGCTGCGGCCACCGCGCTGCCCATCAGCAGCAAGGCAACGGCAATGGCGGCTATCGGAACCATGCGCGGGCGCGTGCTCATCGGTCTGTCCTCACTCCCAGCAGCGATCGGTGCGACCCTTGGCGGTCTGGGCGCGCGCGCAGTCACGCGGAGCAATCCGCCCCTCCTGCAACTCCACCCGTTGCTTGCTGCCACTATCATCGCGCTTCAACTCGAAGGCGTCGTACAGGCGTCCGGTGACTGTGCGCGCTTCGTAGCGCAGATGCTGCGGGTCGATGCGCAACACCTGGAACAGCTGGGTGTCCTCGCCTACAGGTTCCATCGTCCTGCGTGCTTCGTCCGACAGCCGGTACTGCTTCGGCCCGGCTACGGTCACCACGTACTGCGGCGTTGCCGCCTGCCCTTCACCGCGACGGCCGTAAGTGTGGTCATGCCCCTGCAGCACCAGATCCACCTTGTGGCGTCGCACCACCGGCAGCAGCACCTTGCGCAGGGCTGCATTTTCGCGGCCCTCGCGCGGTGAATAGAACGGCTGGTGCAGCAGCACGATCGTCCACGGCTGCCGGTTGCCGGCCAGCACCTTGTCCAGCCACTGCGCCTGCGCCTTGGCGGTGCCGAGATCCAGCGCCGAAGTGCCATCAACCACGGCCACGCGCACACCCTGCGCATCGAACCAGTAGCTGGTACCCGCCGCTGCATTGGCACCGTTGCCCGGCAGGGCGAAAGTCACCGGCCAATGACGGCCTAGCACGCGGCGCTCCTGCGGGGTGTCCTCGAATTCCTCGAAATATTCGTGGTTGCCGATCGCCGGCGCCACCAGCGTCTCCTGCGCCAACCAGCTGGTGGCGGCGAACCATTCGCCCCATTCACTGTCGTCCATGTTGTCGCCACCGCTGACCAGATCACCGGCAAAAAGGCTGATCCGCGCATCCGGTGCAGCCTTCTGTGCAGCCCGCACCACGCGGCTGACATGGCTCACGTTCTTGTTCTGGGTATCGCCGAAATACAGCAGGGTCAGCGGCTGGTCGGCAGCGGCCAGCGTGCGCAGCTGGCTCCACGCGCTCCAGCTGCCATTGCCCTGTACGCGATAGACGTACAGGGTGTCCGGCTGCAGGCCATCGATGTCGGCACGATGATGATGCGACACGCCATTCTCGGTCTGCAGCACCTGGGTCCTCGCACGCACCTGGCGGATGCCCTCAATGGCCGGCGAATCGTCGGCCAGTGCGATTTCCAGCAGCGGCGACTGCACGCTGCCGTCGGTGCGCCAGGCCACCGCGAAACCGTGGCTGGGGTCGACCGACGGAGAGGCGACGATGCGGTCCGGCACCGATGCGGCTGCGTAGTAACGGCTGCCCGACGGCACCTGGGTGTTGGGCTCGGCCGCCGCCATCGCCAGCGATGGCAATGCCAACAGCAGGCCGACCGCAAGCAAGCGCATCAAACGCGCGCTCACGAACCGCACTCCAGCGGCAGGGCCAGCTGCTTGGCAATGCTCTCCCAGTCGAAGGCCACCACGCCCTGGTCATCGTGCACCGCGTACAGGGCGCCGTGCGGGAACCGCGGTGTCGGCTGCTGCATCATCCAGATGCCATCGGTGTTGGCCACGGTATTGCCCTGGAACGCGCCCACCGGCTTCAGCGTATGGCGGTCGAACAGATGGAACACGCTGCGCTGCTTGCCCTGCTCGGTGGTGATCCACCAGCCGTCCTTGCCACAGGTGCGCAGCATCACGCCTTCGGCCTGCGCCTTGAACACGTCGCGGCCGAAGGTAGTGCCGGTGAAGCGCCCCGCCAGGGTGTAGACCTTGAATTCGCTGGCGTAGCTTTCGTCCTCTTCGGCGATCAGCAGGCGATCATTGGCCGGATCACCCCAGATCGATTCGACCACGCGCAGCGCGCCGGCTTCGCTGGTATCACCGATGCTGGCGGTGAGCGTTGCCTGGACCTTGGTACCGTCGCGGGTCACGTGGTACTGGCGCACGCGCTTGTCCAGCTCGGCCAGCGGCGGCAGGATGTCCTTGCCCTGTGCGTCCTCGCCGTTGTCCCAGGAATCGGTGACGTAGACGCTGTAGCCATCGGCGCGGCGGTCCACCCACAGGCCGTAGGGCTTGCGCAGGTCGTCGGCACCGAAGGTGGCCAACGGAGCGAAGTCCGGCAGTGACAGCACCTGCACGCGGTGGTTGTCGCGCTCGACGATCCACAGCAGGTCATCGGTCACTGCGATGCCATTGGGACGATCAAACTGGCCCAGATCGGTGCCGGTGCTGCCGACGTCACGCAGGTGCTGGCCAGTGCTGCCGTCGTAGACCACCAGCTTGTCGGTGGCCTTGGCCGTGGCGATCAGCCATGTCTTGCCATCCGGTGCCTGCCATGAAGCCGGCGAATCGATGTTGTCGGCCGGGGTCATCGGGGTCAGGAACGCCTCGGCGATGGTCACCACCTTGCGCTCGACGGGTGCCGCAGCGCCGGCCGCAGCCGGCGCCTTGTCCGCTGCCGGTGTGCAGCCGGCGGCAAGAACGGCGGCCAGCGAGGCGGCCATCAGGGTCATGCCGCGCACCATCACAGCGCCACCTTCAGGCCTACGGCGTAGGTACGGCCATACTCCTCCAGCTGCAGGGTGCGCGAGCGCGTGCCCTGGTACAGCTCCAACGGCTTGTCCAGCAGGTTCTGTGCTTCGAAGTACAGGCTCACGTTCGCGTTGAACTTGTAGTCCAGCGAGAAGTCGAGCTGGGTGTTGGGTGCCACGTAGATATCGAACGCACGGCCCTTGCCGATGGTGTCCAGGTACTCGCTGCGGTACACCGCCGCAAGGCGCGTGCTGAGGCCGTACTTTTCATAGCCGATGTGCGCGCTGTACACGTGCTTGGAGGCGCGCGGCAAGGTGAAGTCCTCACCGGCGCGATCCTCGATGCCCGCGTCGAATTCGGTGTCCAGCCAGGTGCCGCTGGCGCCCACCAGCAGGCCGTCCAGGCCGGCGGGCAGGAAGGCCAGCTGCTGCTGCCAGTTCAGCTCCGCACCTCGCACCGTCGCCTTGCGGCCATTGATCGGCTGGGTCACGTCGAAACCGCCGTACGCCGGATCGTTGGTGCGTACCGTCTCGACGATGTAACCGTCGATGGACTTGTGGAACAGGCCGAGCGAGACGATGCCGGTGCTGCCGAGGTACTTCTCCACCGACAGATCGATGTTCTTCGACTCGTACGGGTCCAGCTCCGGGTTACCCAGGCGCACTTCCTCGTCACCACGGCTGTAGCCGACACGCGGCGAGATATCGCCGAAGGACGGGCGCGAAACAGTCTTGTTGGCCGAGGCACGCAGCACCCAGTCATCGGCCGCGTCGTAGCGCAGGTGCAGGCCCGGCAGCACATTGGTGTAGCTGCTGTTGGCCACGCGCGGGGTTACGGTGTAGCTGCGGCCGTTGGCAGCCACATCGACCTGGTTGCCCTCGGCCTTGAAGCGGGTGTTCTCCACGCGCACGCCGCCGATGATGCGCAGCGCACCGACATCCCAGGTGCCCATGGCGTAGCTGGCGAAGATGTCTTCGCTGGCGGTGTAGTCCTCTTCCAGCGAGGTCATCGCATTGGCACCGACGTCCTGCGGACGGGCGCTGAACTGGCCGCCGTTGGCCGCCCAGTACGCGCGCATGGCATCCGAATCCATGCCGTCACCCAGGGTGCCGTGGCGGTGATCGGGCGAGCCTGTGGTCCAGCTGGACAAGGCAATCTTCGGGCCGACGCGCAGCTCGCTTTCGTCGACGTTGACGTCGCGGTCGCGCCAGCGCCCCAGCAGGCCGAACTTGATGCTGCTGTTGTCGCCGTCGAAGCGCACGTTGACCTGCGCGCTGTGTTCCTTGTCGTTCACCTGCTTGGGCGAAAGCACGATGCGATCGAACGCGTAGTTCGCGTTGTCCAGCCACTGCGCATTGTCGAAGCTGTAGCTGGGCAGGCGGCTGCTCTGGTCCAGCGTGCCGTTGAAGGCCTTGCCGTTGAGCTTGAAGCGCGCCTCCATTTCATCGTTCACCCGCTCTTCGGTACGGGTGAAACCAACCTTGTAATCAACCACGGCGTTGGTCAGCTTGTTCTCGCCACCCAGGCTGGCCGCGAAGGTGTTCTCTTCCTTGGTGCGGTAACGCATGCGCTTGTCGATGGAATCCTTCGGCATGCCATCCAGGCGGTACTGGTCGGTACCGGTCTTGACCATTTTCGCGTCGTCGAAATTGAAGATCACGCGCTGGCGGGTTTCGGCGTCGTCGAACTGGCTGTACAGCGCACGCAGGTAGTACTTGCTGTCGTCGTTCGGGCGCCAGTCCAGGTTGAGGTTGGCGCCGATGCGCTTGCGCTCGATCTCATACTTGCGGTGCTGCAGGTTGATCGCGGTGACGTCGCCCGGCGCGGCATCGTCTTCGCCGTCGTACTCCACTTCAGTGTTGTCCGATTCGAACTTGCGCTTCTGGTAGTTCACGCCCAGCGCCACGCCGAAGGTGTCATTGAACACTTCGCTGTAGTTGAAAGCGGCCTTCGGGCTGGTTTCGCCGGACAGTTGCTGGTGGCTGGCTTCGATCTTGCCGCGCAGGCTGCGGCCGTCACGATCGAAGGCCGAGGCCGATTCAACCAGGATCGCGCCGCCGATGGCGTCGCCCGGCATGTCCGGGGTCGGCGACTTGACCACGCGCAGGCGCTCGGTCGAATCGGACGGAATCACATCCAGAGGCGCGGCACGGCTGGAATCTTCCGGGGTGCCGATGGCGATGCCGTCGACGCTGACGCTGTTGAGGTTGGCATCCAGGCCACGCACCACCACGAAACGGCCTTCGCCCTGGTCACGGGTCACGCTGATGCCCGGCAGGCGCTGCAGCGACTCGGCCACGTTCTTGTCCGGGTACTGGCCCAGCGCGTCGGAGGACACGGCGTCTTCGATGGCGTCGCTGCTGCGCTTGAGGTCAACCGCGCGCACCTGCGATTCCAGCTGCGCACGTACTTCGATGCGGTCCAGATCGGTCGCCGCAGCGCCGCCGCCGGTCGCTGCAGCAGTTTCGGCTGCCAGTACCGACGGGCTGGCCGTCACCAGCAGCGAGAGGCTGATTGCCAGGCCCAACGTGTTCTTCTTCTGCACAGCTATCCCCAACGGTGTAAAGATTGGGTCAGCACGGTATGTCCGCGAGGTTTCATGGGCATGACACCGGTGGAGCCTAGCCTGCCGGACCCGGCTCGGCAGCACCGCGCATTCCGCTTAAAATGGGGTTCTCCCCTTCTGCCAGACCCTCCCATGAAGATCGTCGAAGTGCGCCACCCGCTGGTGCAGCACAAGATCGGCCTGATGCGCAACGCCGCGCTCAGCACCAAGGATTTCCGCGAACTGGCCAACGAACTTGGCACGCTGCTGGCCTACGAGGCCACCGCCGACCTGGAAACCGAGCCGCACACCCTGCCGGGCTGGTCCGGCCCGGTCACCGTGCAGCGCATCGCCGGCGCCAAGATCACCGTGGTGCCGATCCTGCGCGCCGGCCTGGGCATGCTCAGCGGCGTGCTGTCGCTGATCCCGGCCGCCCGCGTCAGCGTGGTCGGCCTGCAGCGCGATGAAGAAACCCTGCAGCCGGTGCCCTACTTCGAGCGCCTGACCGGCCGCCTGGAAGAGCGCGACGCGCTGATCCTCGACCCGATGCTGGCCACCGGCGGCACCCTGATCGCCACCATCGACATGCTCAAGCGCGCCGGTGCCCGCCGGATCAAGGGCATCTTCCTGGTTGCCGCGCCGGAGGGCATCGAAGCAGTGAAGGCCGTGCACCCGGACGTGGAGATCTACACCGCCGCGATCGACGCGCAGCTCAACGACAAGGGCTACATCCTGCCGGGCCTGGGTGATGCCGGCGACCGCATCTTCGGTACCCGCGTGGGCTAAGATCGACCGGGGTCGGAGCGCTTTCGAAAGGAAGTGCTCCACCTGCTCCAGGCACCTTCACGCCGGCTTTGCAGCGACGGGCGAATGCTCCGCGCACCCGCCCTGCCCTGGAGCCACCATGAAAGCATCATTCCTGCTCGCCGCCGCCCTGCTGCTCAGCCTCCCGCTTGCCGCCAACGCAGCCACCCCGCAACAGCAGCGCATGGCCGACTGTTCGGCCAAGAACAAAGGGCTGAAGGGCGACGCCTACAAGTCTGCGCAAAGCACGTGCCTGAGCTCGCACGCAGCCACCCCGGCAGCCCCCACCACGCCGCAGGAACGCATGAAGAAGTGCAACGCCGACGCCGCCACCAAGAAGCTCGCCGGCGACGCCCGCAAGACCTTCATGAGCAGCTGCCTCAAGGCATCGTAAAAGCAGCGAAGAAAGGCCCATCCACGCATGGCGTGGATCTACTGACCGTCATTTGGAATCTGTCCGTCGAATGGGGTCAGAGCCCGTTGCCCGGCAACGGGATCCGACCCCCGACAGATCGCGAAAATCTGTCAGCGGCGGGGCGGTGTCGGATTGCG
>NZ_JACGTN010000009.1:54093-234055 GCF_014763005.1 Stenotrophomonas sp. Br8
CACCGCCCCGCCACCCCACGGATAGCCCGCTGTTGCTGTTGCTGTTGCTTCGGCTTCGGCTTCGGCTTCGGCAGGTGCAGGGCGCAGCCCTGCCGGCAAACCTCACCCCAACGCCCGCGCCTTCAGCTCGCCCTGCTCATGCAGCGTAACGAAACGCCCCTTCTCATCCCGCCCGACCTGCGCCAGCGCCACCTGCGGGTCATGGGTGAAGAACAGATGCACGTTGCGCGCCAGCTTGTCTTCCAGGAACTGCCGCTTCTCGTCGATCAGCAGCTCGGCATTGCGGTCGTAGCCCATCGTGATCGGCACATGCACCCACGAACGACCGGGAATCAGATCGGCGCAGAACACCACGCCGCCGTGCGCCCCTGCGCCTGCGCGCCCCTGCCCCACGATCTCGGCCAGCATCAGCCCCGGCGTGTGGCCGTCGCTGTAGCTGAAAAGCACGCTGTGGCCGAGCACCTTCGAATACTCACCGTCCACCACTTCCAGGCGCCCACTGGCCTGCAGCAGACCCGGCAGTTCCGGAATGAAGCTGGCGCGATCGCGCGGGTGCGGCTGCAACGCGCGCTGCCAATGCTGCGCACCGACCACGTACGTCGCATTGGGGAACAGCAGTTCCGGTTCACGGCCTTCGCGCCACGCGGCCAGCAGGCCGCCAGCATGGTCGAAATGCAGATGGCTGAGCACCACCACGTCGATGTCTTCGTGCTCGAAACCGGCTTCGCGCAGTGAATCGATCAGCACATGCTGGCTTTCCTGCACGCCATAGCGCTCGCGCATGCGCGGATCGAAAAACGCGCCGATGCCGGTTTCGAACAGCACCGTCTTCCCCTCAAGCGGGCTCGCCAACAACGCACGACAGGCCAGCTCAATGCGATTGAGCTCGTCCGGTGCTGCCCATTTTTCCCACAATGCACGCGGTGCGTTGCCGAACATCGCACCGCCATCCAGGCGCTGGGTATTACCGCGGATCGACCATAGTTTCATGGCGCAATTATCGGTCGCCGCTCGTTAAATAATCGCTAGCGGGAAAACAAAAACCCCGCCGGTAAAGGCGGGGTTCTCAGGTCTGCGTCCGCCGGGCATGGCCCGGCGCTACCGCCGGATCAGGGAGCCGGCACGACCTGGGCGCTGCCAACCGGGTTGCGCGGATCGCTGCCGCCAAACAGCTTGTTGGCCTTGCGGTCCCACTCCACCGTCTGCAGGTTGCCCCACACATGGCTGGAACCACGGCCACCGGCGGCGACCTCGCCCGGCAGGTCTATCTTGTGGCCCATCGCCTGCAACTGCTTGATGGTGCCAGCGTCGAAAGCGTTGCTCTCGGCCTCGATCAGGTCCGGCAGCCACTGGTGGTGGTAGCGCGGCAGCGCGGCGACCTGCTGCGCATCCAGGCCAGCGTCGTAGCCGAGGATGCCCAGCAGCACCATGGTGATGATGCGGCTGCCACCGGGCGTGCCCAGCACGATCACCTTGTCGTCGTTCTCCATGAACGTCGGCGTCATCGAGCTGAGCATGCGCTTGCCCGCTTTCGGTGCATTGGCGGCGTAACCCATCACGCCAAAGGCGTTTGGCGTGCCCGGCTTCAGCGCGAAGTCGTCCATCTCGTTGTTCAGCAGCACACCCGTTCCCTTCGGAATCAGGCCCGAGCCGTACAGCAGGTTGACGGTCTGGGTGGCGCCGACGCGGTTGCCGTCACGGTCGATGATCGAGAAATGGGTGGTCTCGTCATCTTCCAGCGGCGTCGGGTTGCCCGACAGCAGGTCGCTGGGGGTGGCCTTTTCCGGGTGGATGGTCGCACGCAGGCCCTGCGCGTAATCCTTGCTGGCCAGCACCTTCTGCGGGATCTGCACGAAATCCGGATCGCCGAGGAAGAAGGTGCGGTCACGGTAGGCACGGCGCATCGACTCGACCACCAGATGGGTGCGGTGCGCCGCATCCATCTGCTTGATGTCCCAGCCTTCCAGGATCTGCAGCATGCTGGCCAGGGCGATGCCACCGGAGGACGGCGGCGGCGCGGTGGTGATCTTCCAGCCGTTGTAGTTGAAGACGATCGGCGCGCGCTGCTTGACGCGGTAGCCGGCCAGTTCCTCGGCAGTCCACTTGCCACCGGCCTGCTTCACGCCGGCCAACAGCAGCTTGCCTGTCTGGCCCTTGTAGAAGCCATCGAAGCCACCGGCTGCCAGGCGCTCCAGGGTCTGCGCCAGTTCCGGCTGCTTGAACAGGTCACCGGTGGCGATCGGCTTGCCATTGCGCAGGTAGACCTCGCGCGTACCGGGATAACGTTCCATCACTTCGCGGCGCGAGGCATAGCCCTTGGCCATGCGCTCATAGACCGGGAAGCCTTCACGCGCGATGCGGATCGCCGGCTGCAGCGAGGCCGCCAGCGGCAGCTTGCCGTGCTTGGCCGACAGTTCGACCAGCGCCGCCGGCAGGCCGGGAATGCCGGCCGACCACGGGCCATTGACCGAACGATCGCGGTCCAGGTCGCCCTTCTTGTCGAGGAAGGCCTGCGGCGTGGCCGCGGCCGGTGCGGTCTCGCGCGCGTCCAGCATCACGTCTTTGCCGGTCGCCGCATCGTGCAGCAGGAAGAAGCCGCCGCCGCCCAGTCCAGAACTGATCGGCTCGACCACGGCCAGGGTGGAGGACACCGCCACCGCCGCATCGAAGGCGTTGCCGCCCTGGGCCAGGATGTCGACACCGGCCTGGGTGGCCAAAGCGTGGCCGCTGGCGATCGCGGCGCCATCAGGGCGCTCGGCGCGGGCCGGGGCATCAGCCCAGGCAAAGGGGCTCAGCAGCAGGCCGAGCAACAACAGGGGGCGGGCGAACGGCTTCATTCGGATGGGGGCTCCGCATAGAGTTCGGGATGATCGTGCTGCAGTTGGCGCAACTTGGCCAGCAGCTCGATTTCGGTTTCGACGATGTCCGGATCGGGGTCGATGCATTCGACCGGGCACACGACCACGCACTGCGGTTCGTCGAAATGGCCCACGCACTCGGTACAGCGGGCGGGGTCGATCACGTAGATGGTTTCACCCATCGTGATGGCCTGGTTCGGGCAGGCCGGCTCGCATACGTCACAGTTGACGCAGAGCTCATTGATTTTCAGCGACATGGCGATACTCCACGCCCGCGCCTTGGGACAAGGACCGGCCTGCGCGGGCGCGCGGGCCGGTCAGGTCATCAGCGGCGCCCATCGCAGGGCGCCGCCCGGGTCGTGCCGCAGCACGACCGCCTCGGCTCGGTCTTACTTGGCTTCGACGAAAATGTATTCGGCACCGGTCGGCTGGACCACGGCCTGGACGCGGGCGTTGTCGGCGGACTGGCCGATGAAGACGACGCGCACGCCCTTCATGGAATCCGGCGAGACGTCCTTGAACACGACCTGGATCATGTCAGCCATCTTGCCCGAGGCCGACGAACCGAAGGCCAGCATGTTGCCCGGCTGCACGCCACGGGCCACGGCCTGGGTCGCGCTTTCGGTCTGGCGCTCGTACTTGGCCTGGAAGTCCGGGTCGGTTTCCGGCGAGAGGTAGTACAGGAACGGGCTGTTGGTGATGTTGCCCATGTTCTGGATGGCCACTTCCTGCAGGTACTTCTTCCAGCCTGCGTCGTCTTCCTTGGCCGGGGCGACCAGCGCCTGCTTGGCTTCGTCGACCGGAGCGGCTTCTTCCTTCTTGCAGGCGGTGAAAGCCAGGGCAAACGAGGCGATCAGCATCGCGCGCATGGTGTTGTTCATGGGTTTCCTCCCGGAATGTTGCGTGTTGGTGTGCGTAATGGGGTGCGTGGTACTACAGGATCTACTGCTGGGCAGGGCTTACGACTGCGCCGACTTCGCTTCGCGGACCTTGCGCAGCGCCTCGAGCACGGCGGCCGGCACGAAGCCGGACACATCACCCCCCAGGCGTGCGATCTCGCGGACCAGCGAGGACGAGATGAAGCTGTGCTGCTCGGCCGGGGTCAGGAACAGGGTCTCGACCTCCGGAATCAGGTGGCGGTTCATGCTTGCCATCTGGAACTCGTATTCGAAATCGGACACCGCGCGCAGGCCGCGCAGCAGCACCCCGCCCTGCACCGAACGTACAAAATGGGCCAGCAGCGTATCGAAGCCGATGACCTCGACGTTGCTGTGATGGCCCAGGGCGCCGCGCGCCAGCTGCACGCGCTGTTCCAGCGGCAGTGCCGGTCCCTTCGAGGGGCTCTGCGCCACGCCCACCACGACCTTTTCAAACAGCGGCGCGGCCCGGCTCACCAGGTCGATATGACCGTTGGTGATGGGGTCGAACGTGCCGGGATAGACGGCGATGCGGCGGTTGGCCACGGTCATGGGCGGTTGCAGATGTTCAGATGAGGTCAAAGTGTAGCAGCGGCACGGCGGTACAGGGCAAAGCGCACCTCGCGGGTGCTGCCATCGCGGTGCAGCAGCCATTCCGGGGGCAGCACCGGCACGTGGCTGGACGGCGACTCCAGGTACAGCCAGGCATCGGCGGCCAGATGCCGCGGCAGCTGGGCCAGCACGTCCTGCCACATGCCGTCGGCGAACGGCGGGTCGATGAACACCAGATCGGCCTGCTGCGCCGGCGCGGCCTGCAGCCAGCGCAGCGCGTCGGCCTGAGCGACCGTGACGCTGTCGCCCGCCTGCAGTTTGGATACGGCCGCGGACAGATTGCGCGCGAGCTGCGGATCGCGTTCGACCAGGGTGGCATGCGCGGCACCGCGCGAGACGGCTTCCAGGCCCAGCGCACCGCTGCCGGCGAACAGGTCCAGCACGCGTGCCCCGCCCAGCTTGGGCATCAGCCAGTTGAACAGGGTTTCGCGTACGCGGTCGCTGCTGGGCCGCAGGCCCGGCAGGGTCGGCACCGGCAGCCGGGTATTGCGCCAGCGCCCGCCGATGATGCGGACCTGGCCGTCATTGCCACCACGGCCGCTCATCGGCGCCCCCGGCGGGAGGTATTCGAGAATTTCAGCATGAGCGGAATTGTAGTTCGGCCGGGCTGCGCCCGGGTACGCGCCAACGCATGCGCGCTGTCGCTCCCACGCTTCGCTGCGCGAAACGCGGGCCCCCCTTACCAACGCCCATACCCCCGCCGCTTCGCGGCCGCCCCCTGACTCAGGGGGCTCTGCCCCAGACGCAATCCGAATCTGACAGATTTCCATCCACGCATGGCGTGGATCTACTGGCCACCGGCCAACTGTCGAAGGCGGGGCACTGTGGGTTCGCGGGGTGTGAGCCGCATGGATGCGGCGACCAAGCCCCCATGGACGGGTTCACGGCGTCCCCGCGAACCCACAGTGCCCCGCCATCCCACGGAATGCCGCTGTTGCTGTTGCCCTGGCCTCTGCGGGTGCAGGGCGCAGCCCTGCCCGACCAACCCCTTGATTTCGGGACAATCACCCTTACCCCTTGGCGAGGCCGCACGCGCTTGCGCGGCATTGCACATGGAGCCCTAACCGATGTCCGAGACGATCCAGACCGAAACCCTTGGCTTCCAGACCGAAGTCAAGCAGCTGCTGCAGCTGATGATCCACTCGCTGTACTCCAACAAGGAGATCTTCCTCCGCGAGCTGGTCTCCAATGCCGCCGACGCCGCCGACAAGCTGCGCTTCGAAGCCCTGACCCAGCCCGAGCTGCTGGAAGGCGACAGCGAACTGCGCGTGCGCGTCAGCTTCGATCCGGCCGCGCACACCATCACCATCGAAGACAACGGCATCGGCATGAGCCGCGCCGATGCCATCACCCACCTTGGCACCATCGCCAAGTCCGGCACCGGCGACTTCCTGCGCCAGCTGTCCGGCGACCAGAAGAAGGACTCGCAGCTGATCGGCCAGTTCGGCGTCGGCTTCTACAGCGCCTTCATCGTCGCCGACGAAGTCGAAGTCACCTCGCGTCGCGCCGGCCTGGCTGCCAGTGAAGGCGTGCGCTGGACCTCGCGTGGCGAAGGCGATTTCGATGTCGCCACCATCGACAAGGCCGAGCGCGGCACCCGCATCGTGCTGCACCTGAAGGATGGCGAGCACGACTTCGCCGACGGCTGGCGCCTGCGCAGCATCCTCAAGAAGTACTCCGACCATATCGGCCTGCCGATCCAGATGCCCAAGGAAGACGCTGAAGAAGGCGCCGCGATCGAGTGGGAGACCGTCAACCGCGCCAGCGCGCTGTGGACCCGCCCGCGTACCGAAATCAGCGATGCCGAGTACACCGAGTTCTACAAGCACGTCGCCCACGATCACAGCGATCCGCTGGCCTGGAGCCACAACAAGGTCGAAGGCAAGCTGGAGTACACCTCGCTGCTGTACGTGCCGGGCCGTGCGCCGTTCGACCTGTACCACCGCGATGCACCCAAGGGTCTGAAGCTGTACGTGCAGCGCGTGTTCGTGATGGACCAGGCCGAGCAGTTCCTGCCGCTGTACCTGCGCTTCATCAAGGGCGTGGTCGATTCCAACGACCTGTCGCTGAATGTCTCGCGCGAAATCCTGCAGTCCGGCCCGGTCATCGATTCGATGAAGGCCGCGCTGACCAAGCGTTCGCTGGACATGCTGGAGAAGCTGTCCAACGACAAGCCCGAGCAGTACGCCACGTTCTGGAAGGAATTCGGCCAGGTGCTGAAGGAAGGCCCGGCCGAGGACTACAACAACCGCGAAAAGGTCGCCGGCCTGCTGCGCTTCGCTTCCACCCGTGGCGAGGCCGATGCGCAGACCGTGTCGCTGGCCGACTACATCGGACGCATGGCCGAAGGCCAGGACAAGATCTATTACCTGACCGGCGAGAGCTACAGCCAGGTGCGCAACAGCCCGCACCTGGAAGTGTTCCGCAAGAAGGGCATCGAAGTCCTGCTGCTGACCGACCGCATCGACGAGTGGTTGATGGGCTACCTGACCGATTTCGACAGCAAGGGCTTCGTCGACATCGCCCGTGGCGATCTGGATCTGGGCGCGCTGGAAAGCGAAGCGGACAAGCAGGAACAGGAAGCTGCTGCCAAGGACAAGCAAGGCTTGGTCGAGCGCCTGAAGAACGTGCTCGGCGATGACGTGGCCGAAGTGCGCGTGTCGCACCGCTTGACCGATTCGCCGGCGGTGCTGGCCATCGGCGAACAGGACCTGGGCCTGCAGATGCGCCAGATCCTGGAAGCCAGCGGCCAGAAGGTGCCTGACAGCAAGCCGGTACTGGAGATCAACCCGGGTCACCCGCTGATCGCCAAGCTGGATGCCGAAGCCGACGGCGCACGTTTCGACGACCTGGGCCGGGTGCTGTTCGACCAGGCTGCACTGGCCGCCGGCGACAGCCTGAAGGATCCGGGTGCTTACGTGGCCCGTCTGAACAAGCTGCTGCTGGAGCTGTCGGCCTGATCGATGCCGGTATCGCCCAGCCCGGTTGGCACCGCCATTGCCCCGGTAGAGGCCAACCTTGGTTGGCGCTGTCGCTGCACTGGTAGGTGCCAACCTTGGTTGGCGTTTGGTTCGACTGCAAAAGCGTGCCAACCAAGGTTGGCACCTACCAGAGCGGATCGCGGTTGTCCCCCGAAGCACGGCGAGGTTGGTATTCCGCAGAAACAGGCCGCGGTTACAAGGCCGGCAACCGGCACGCCCAGAGCCGGTCGGATCAGGCCTGTCGATCCAGCAGCGAGCCCAGCATCTGGTCCTCGCGGCGGATCACCGCAGCGTTGGCAGCAAAGGCCACCACCTCGGCCTTGGCGGCCAACAGGTCGCCCAGTGGCGTGGTCGGGTCGGTGTCACCAGTGGAGATCACGCGGGAGTCCACCCCGCCCTGCGCTGCGGCTTCGCGCTGCAGTTGCAGGCGCGGTGCATCCGCGGTCGCCAGGTTGGCCACGTTGTGCGCGGCCACCTGCACGCCCCGCTGGGCCGAACGCATCCCGCTGAGGGCAATACCGGTCACATCGTTCATCGGGTGGTCTCTCAGGCCACCCAACGCAGCCTTCCGCACCGGTTAACGGCCGCGCGGCTGCGACCTTGAGTCCACGCCGGCCAGACAGGCCCGGGTGGTAGCATATCCCTCTGATTTCAGCGCCTTTTGCCAATGCTCAGTTTTTTCCGCCGCAAGAAGCCCCAGGACGCCGCCACACCGGACGCGCCCAAGACCCAGCACTACTCGGCTGAAGAGCTGGCGGCGGCATTCCCGTCGGCCGCGCCGCCCGAGCAGGCCCCGGCCGCACCGGTAGCCCCGCCCGTGGCAGAAGCGCCGGTGCCAACCGCCACGGCCGAAGTCGTCGCGCCCGCAACGTCAGCAGCGCCGCCCTCGCAGGCAACGCTGGAAGCGCCGCAGGAAACCACTGCCGAAGCCCTGCCGGAACGCGTGCTGGCACCGGAGAACTTCGCCGCCGAAGCGGCCGCCGCCGCTGCGGTCCTCGCTCCGCTGGCCCCGGTCATCCCCGCGCAGGAACCGGCCGCCCCCGCCGCCGACCTGCCGGTGCTGGTCGATGCCCCGCCTGCCCCGGCCGGCAAGCCCGGCTGGCGCGAGCGCCTGCGCAACAGCGCATTCGCCCGCAGCTTCGGCGGCCTGTTCTCGCGCAATCCCAAGCTCGATGACGACCTGCTGGACGAGATCGAGACCGCGCTGCTGACCGCCGATGTCGGCGTTGCCGCCACCACCGACCTGATCGCCGACCTGCGCAAGCGCATGAAGGCGCGCGAATTCATCGATGCCAACGCCCTGCTGGCAGCACTGCGCGCCGATCTGATCGCGATCCTGCAGCCGGTGTCCAAGCCGCTGGTCATCGACCGCAACGCCAAGCCCTTCGTGGTGCTGACCGTCGGCGTCAACGGCGTCGGCAAGACCACCACCATCGGCAAGCTGGCCAAGCGCTTCAAGGACGAGGGCCACAGCCTGATGCTGGCCGCTGGTGATACCTTCCGCGCTGCCGCCGTGGCCCAGCTGCAGATCTGGGGCGAGCGCAACGGCGTGGCCGTGGTCGCGCAGGGGCAGAACGCCGATGCAGCCTCGGTGGCCTACGACGCGTTGCAGGCCGGCAAGGCCCGTGGCACGTCGGTACTGATCGCCGATACCGCCGGCCGCCTGCACACCCAGTCCGGGCTGATGAACGAGCTGGGCAAGATCCGCCGCGTGCTCGGCAAGATCGACGAAAACGCGCCGCACGAAGTGCTGATGGTGATCGACGGTACCACTGGCCAGAACGCGCTTTCGCAGCTGCGCCAGTTCAATGCCGCGGTCAAGGTGACCGGCCTGGTGGTGACCAAGCTGGACGGCACCGCAAAGGGCGGCGTGGTGTTCGCGCTGGCCCGTGAGTTCGGCATTCCGATCCGTTTCGCCGGCATCGGCGAGCGCCCGGAAGATCTGCGCGTGTTCGATCCGGAAGCTTTCGTCGACGCCCTGTTGCCCGAAGCGCTGGGTGCCTGACACACCGTGCAGCCACGCATGGCGTGGCTCTACTGGGTGACCGGCCGCTGCCGTAGTAGAGCCACCCCATGGGTGGCTGCCTTTTGGAGTACCAATGCCCCGCCAGCAGAACGCCAGCGCCATGCCAGCCCCCGAGCACGGCTTCGTCGCCCGCCTGCTGCACTGGTTCGACGACCACGGCCGCCACGACCTGCCCTGGCAGCATCCGCGCAGCCCGTATCGGGTCTGGTTGTCCGAGATCATGCTGCAGCAGACCCAGGTGGCAACGGTCATTCCGTACTTCCACCGTTTCCTGCAGCACTTCCCCACCCTGCCCGACCTTGCCGCCGCCAGCAACGACGCGGTGATGGCGCAGTGGGCCGGGCTGGGTTATTACGCGCGTGCGCGCAATCTGCATGCGGCCGCCAAGCGATGCGTGAGCGAACACGGGGGCGACCTGCCGCGTGATTTCGATGCCCTGCACGACCTGCCCGGCATCGGCCGCAGCACCGCCGGCGCGATCCTCAGCCAGGCCTGGAACGACCCGGTCGCGATCCTCGACGGCAACGTCAAGCGCGTGCTCAGCCGCTATCACGGCGTCGAAGGCTTTCCTGGCCTGCCCGCCGTCGAAAAGCATCTGTGGGCCATCGCCGAAGCGCAGGTCGCGCAGGTGCCGGCGGGGCGCATGGCGGACTACACCCAGGCGCAGATGGACCTCGGTGCGACGGTCTGCAGCCGCGCCAGACCAGCCTGCGTGATCTGCCCGCTGCAGGCCGATTGCGTGGCCCGTCGCGAAGGCCGCACGGCCGAGCTGCCAACAGCAAAGCCGAGCAAGGTGCTGCCCGAACGCGAGGCGGTGGCCCTGCTGCTGCGCGACAAGCAGCAGCGCGTGCTGCTGCAGAAGCGGCCGGATACCGGCATCTGGGCGCAGCTTTGGACGCTTCCGCAGGCAGATGCGGGCAGCGAGCTCCAGGACTGGTTCGACGTGCACGTCGATGGTTCACTGGAAGATGCCGAGGAACTACCGGTGCTGCAGCACACCTTCAGCCACTACAAGCTGCATCTGCAGGTATTGTCACGGCAGGTGCACGGCCTGCGCGTGGAAGAACCCACGCTGCGCTGGGTCGGCGCCGCCGAACTGTCTGCACTGGGCCTGCCGGCCCCCATCCGAAAACTGCTTGATGGCACGCCCATCAAGGCCCCGAAGCGAACCTCCGCAAAATCCCGCAACCACGAGTGAGTGCCATGCCCCGAACCGTCTTCTGCCAGTACGAACAACGCGATGCCGAGGGCCTGGACTTCGTGCCTTACCCGGGTGAGCTGGGCCAGCGCGTGTTCAACCACATCGGCAAGCCGGCGTGGACCGCATGGCTGGCACACCAGACCATGCTGATCAACGAGAACCGCCTCTCCCCGCGCAAGCCGGAGCATCGCGCATTGCTGGAAACGGAACTGGTGAAGTTCCTGTTCGAGAAGGACGCGGAGAAACCTGCTGGTTTCACCCCGGAAGCCTGATCTGGAGGTAGCGCCGGGCCATGCCCGGCGTTCCCGCATCCGCCGGGCATGGCCCGGCGCTACCGGCCTAGTTCGTGGATTCTTCGCGCTCCTGCACCTGTGCCTGGCGCATTTCCTTCTCCTCCGCCCGCAGCGACTTCACGTCCAGCTTGCGGATGGTCTTGATGAAGCACGGCATGCGCGGGCCGTTGGTCGGGTCGCGCACCAGCACCTTGTCGAACGGTGCCGAGACACGGCCCATGTGGCTGGTCAAGCCGATCGCTGGCGCGTAGGACAGATCCGGGCACGGCCCGCTCAGCTCCAGCAGGTAGGCCTCGCTGGGCTTGGTCCAGACCGCCAGCGCGCTGTCGCCCAGTTCGGTCCAGCCATTGAGGCTGCCGAAGAACTGCATGTCCTTCTGCGGTGCGCCGGCGTGGGCACGATACAGCTCCAGCTTCTCGGCACTGCCCAAGCGGCCAGTGGTTGCACAGCCAGCCAGGGCCAGGCACAGCCCGGCGATCAACAACGGGATCTTCATGGCGATCTCCACGGACGAACTGTGCACATCATGCGCCCAGTCAGGCAGCGCCGGCGCGACGGCCGGCGGCCCAGTTCAGCCGTTGGTCGGCGGTCCGAGGTCGATGGCAACCTCGGTTGGCGCCTGCCCTGCAGGACCAGCCGACCACGGCCGGCATCGACTCCGGTAGTCGCCAACCTTGGTTGGCGCTTGGCCTGCAGGAGCAGCCGACCAAGGTCGGCATCTACCAAAGCGGGCCCAGCCCGCTCAGACGTCGGCGTGGGCCAGCGCGTGCAGGCGCCCTTCGCGCAGTTCCAGCACCCGGTCCAGGCGCCGCGCCAGCGAGCGGTCATGGGTGACCAGCACCAGGCTGGTGTGGCGGGCACGGTTCAGCTCGAGCATCAACTCGAACACTGTCGCCGCCGTGCGGTCATCCAGGTTGCCGGTCGGCTCGTCACCCAGCACGCAGGCCGGGTGATTGACCAGCGCGCGCGCCACTGCAGCACGCTGGCGTTCGCCACCGGACAATTCGCCGGGCTTGTGATCCAGGCGATGGCCGAGGCCGACCGATTCCAGCAGCGCAGTCGCACGCGTGCTGGCCTCCGCCACTGCGGTACCGGCCAGCATCACCGGCATCATCACGTTTTCCAGCGCGGTGAATTCCGGCAGCAGGTGGTGGAACTGGTAGACGAAACCCAGCGCCTGGTTGCGCAGCAGGCCGCGCGAGGTGTCCGACAGCGCGGACATGCGCTGGCCGGTGACATAGACCTCGCCCGCGGTCGGCGTATCCAGCCCGCCCAGCAGGTGCAGCAGCGTGCTCTTGCCGGCACCGGAGGCGCCGATGATCGCAACCGTCTCGCCTGCGGTCACCGTCAGGTCCAGGCCATCGAACACCGGGGTCTGCATGCGCCCTTCAGCGTAGGTCTTGCCCAGCGCTTCGGCACGGATCACTTCATCGCCGCGGTTGAAGACCTTATTCATAGCGCAGGGCCTCCGCCGGCTGGGTGCGTGCTGCCCGCCAAGCGGGGTACAAAGTGGCCAGGAAGCTCATCAGCAGCGCGACCAGGGTGATCACCACGATGTCGCTGGTCTGCATGTCGGTGGGCAGGCCGGTGATGTAGTACACATCCTCCGGCAGCAGCTTGATCTTGAACACCGCTTCGATCGCGCCGAGGATGCGCTCCAGGTTCAAGGTCAGGGTAATGCCGCCGATCAGGCCTGCGAGGGTGCCGAAGATGCCGATCAGCGAGCCCTGCACCATGAACACCTGCATCACCCCGCCCGGGGTCAGGCCGAGGGTGCGCAGGATCGCGATGTCGGCCTGCTTGTCGGTCACCAGCATCACCTGCGAGGACACCAGGTTGAACGCGCCCATGGCGATGATCAGCGAGAGCAGGATGCCCATCACCACTTTTTCCATGCGCAGCGAGTGGTACAGGTTGGCGTTCTGCTGGGTCCAGTCGCTGACCCGATAGGCGCCGCCGAGGTTCTGCGCCAGGTCCACGCCCACCTCCAGCGAGCGGTCCATGTCATGCAGTTTCAGGCGGACGCCGGTGGCACCATCGGAACGCAGTACGCGCTCCAGGTCCTTCATGTTGGCAAAACCCACACCGCGATCGACTTCGTTGTAACCGGCCTCGAAGATGCCGCTGACGGTGAAGCGCTTCATCCGCGGCACCGCGCCGGCCGGCGTGCCCTGCACTTCCGCGAAGGTCACCAGCACCTGGTCACCGACGTCCACGCCCAGCCAGACCGCCAGTTCCTTGCCCAGCAGCAGGTTGAAGCTGCCCGGGGTCAGGCTGCCGTAGCTGCCCTTGGTGACCTTCTTGTCGATCACCGACACCTTCGGCTCCAGCGCCGGGTCGATGCCCTGGATGATTGCACCCTGCACACGCGGGCCGCTGATCATCGACTGGATCTCGATATACGGCGCAGCACCGGCCACGCGCGGATCCTTGCTGGCCACATCGACCACGCGCATCCAGTCCGGCATCGGTTCGCCGTCGCGGCTGATGGTGGTGTGTGCGGTCATCTGCAGCAGGCGGCTGCGGATCTCCTTCTGGAAACCGCTCATCACCGCCAGCGTGGTGATCAGCACCGTCACCCCGAGCGCGATGCCCAGGATCGATGCCATCGATATGAAAGAGATGAAGCCGTTGCGGCGCTTGGCGCGCAGGTAGCGCAGGCCAATGGCCACGGGAATGGGTTTGAACATGCAGGCACGCCAGTCGATTCAGCCTATGGTGCCACCGACCGGGGCTGACGGGAAACGCCGCGTGCGGATACGGCCAGTCGCAGTTCACGTCGCTGCCCGCGATCGAGCACGTCCGGCCAGAACAACAGCCGTCGACGGTGCCAGCCCTCGCGCCAGTGCAGCAGCAGCCACGGCCCGCGCACCACCAGCTGCGGCGCGGGAACGTCGTGGCCGTCCACGCGCAGTGGCTCGGGCACGGGCGGCAGCTGCACCACCACGCGGGGCCGCCGCAGGCGCCAGGCCAGTTCGGCGAGGCCAAGCACCCAGACCCCGATCAGCGCGGGAATCAGATGCGTGGACGGCAGATCCGAAGCGCGCAGCAGCCACGGCGCGGCCAGCAGTACAGCCAGCTGAGCACCGGCCTGCAGCCGCGACGCACGCCACTCAAGGCTTGAGGGCGAGGATCTTGTGCATGAGGGGCACGGCGTGCGCATGTGGGCAGGCCTCGTAGCCCATGAACCAGCGCCACAACTTATCGTCCTCGCAGTCGAGCAGGAACAGGAAAACCTCGCGCTCTTCGGTCGGCGCACTGCCCCATTCGCGGTCCAGGTAGCGGCCGAACAACTGGTCCAGTTCGCGCATGCCGCGCCGGCAACGCCAGCGCAGCTTCTTCAGCAGAACATCTTCTTCCATCGTGTCTCTCCAGATACAGCAAAGCCACGCATGGCGTGGCTCTACTGGGGTCATGCAGCTACCCGGCGCCGTATCAGGCGCGGCGTTCCATCATCAGCTTCTTGATCTCGGCGATCGCCAGTGCCGGGTTCAGGCCCTTCGGGCAGGTCCGGGCACAGTTCATGATGGTGTGGCAGCGGTACAGCTTGAACGGATCTTCCAGATCGTCCAGGCGCGCACCGGTGTCCTCGTCGCGCGAATCGATGATCCAGCGGTAGGCCTGCAGCAGGATCGCCGGGCCCAGGTAACGCTCGCCGTTCCACCAGTAGCTCGGGCAGCTGGTCGAGCAGCACGCGCACAGGATGCACTCGTACAGACCGTCCAGCTTCTTGCGGTCTTCTGGCGACTGCAGGCGCTCACGGTCCGGCGGTGCCGGGGTCTGGGTGCGGATCCACGGCTTGATCGAGGCGTACTGCGCATAGAAGTGGGTCAGGTCCGGAACCAGATCCTTGACCACGTTCATGTGCGGCAGCGGGTAGATCGGCACTTCCTTCTTGCCGCAGTCCGAGATGGCTCGAGTGCAGGCCAGGGTGTTGGTGCCGTCGATGTTCATCGCGCACGAACCACAGATGCCTTCGCGGCACGAGCGGCGGAAGGTCAGGGTCGGGTCGATCTCGTTCTTGATCTTGATCAGCGCGTCCAGGACCATCGGGCCGCAGGCGTCCAGATCGACATCATAGGTATCGGTGCGCGGATTGCTGTCGTCGTCCGGACTCCAGCGGTAGATCTTGAAGGTGCGCACGTTCTTGCCGCCGGTCTTGGCGGGGAAGTGCTTGCCCTTCGTGATCTTGGAATTCTTGGGGAGTGAAAACTCGGCCATGGCTGCTCTCGTTGGCTCAGGCGGCCCGCGCCCGAGGGCGCGGATTGCATGTTAGGCGGGGTCGGATCAGTACACGCGCGGCTTCGGCGGCACCACGGACACGTCATCGGTCAACGTGTACATGTGCACCGGACGGTAGTCGAAGCTGCACTTGCCCTTCTCGTCCACGCTGACCAGGGTGTGCTTCTGCCAATTGACGTCGTCGCGGTCCGGGAAGTCCTCGTGCGCGTGTGCGCCGCGGCTTTCCTTGCGCTGCTCGGCCGAGTTGATCGTCGCCACCGCATTCAGCAGCAGGTTGTTCAGCTCGTAGGTCTCGATCAGGTCCGAGTTCCAGACCAGCGAACGGTCGGAGACCTTTACGTCCTGGAACGAGTCGAAGATCTTGTCCATCTTCTCGCAGCCTTCCTTCAGCGTCTGGCTGGTACGGAAGACCGCCGCGTCAGCCTGCATGGTGCGCTGCATGCGATCGCGGATGACCGACGTCGGCGTATCGCCGTTGGCGTGGCGCAACTTGTCCAGCAGGCCCAGCGCCTTGTCGCAGGCGTCGGCCGGCAGGGTCTTGTGCGCCGCGCCCGGGGTGATCGTCGCAGCGCAACGATTGGCCACCGCACGCCCGAACACCACCAGATCCAGCAGCGAGTTCGAGCCCAGGCGGTTGGCACCGTGCACCGAAACGCAGGCCGCTTCGCCGATGGCGTACAGGCCCGGCACGACCGCATCGGGGTTCTCGCCGTCCTTGCGCACCACTTCGCCGTGGTAGTTGGTCGGAATGCCGCCCATGTTGTAGTGCACGGTCGGGATCACCGGGATCGGCTGCTTGTGCACGTCGACGCCAGCAAAGATGCGGGCGCTCTCGGCGATGCCCGGCAGCTTGTCGTCGATCACGCCCGGGCCGAGGTGGGTCAGGTCGAGCAGGATGTGGTCCTTGTGCTCGCCGACGCCGCGGCCTTCGCGGATTTCGATGGTCATCGAACGGCTGACCACGTCACGCGACGCCAGATCCTTGTAGTGCGGTGCGTAGCGCTCCATGAAGCGCTCGCCGCTGCTGTTGCGCAGGATGCCACCTTCACCGCGGACACCCTCGGTGATCAGGCAGCCAGCGCCGTAGATGCCGGTCGGATGGAACTGCACGAACTCCATGTCCTGCATGGCGATGCCGGCGCGCATGGCCAGGCCGCCACCGTCGCCGGTGCAGGTGTGCGCCGAGGTGGCGCTGAAGTAGGCACGGCCGTAGCCGCCGGTGGCCAGCACCACGCCCTGGGCGCGGAACAGGTGCAGCGTGCCGTCGGACATGTCCAACGCCAGCACGCCGCGGCAGGCACCTTCGTCATCGAAGATCAGGTCGAGTGCGAAGTACTCGATCATGAAGCGTGCGTCGTGCTTCAGCGACTGCTGGTACAGCGTGTGCAGCATCGCGTGGCCGGTACGGTCGGCCGCCGCGCAGGTACGCTGCGCCGCCGGGCCTTCGCCGTACTGGGTGGTCATGCCACCGAACGGACGCTGGTAGATCTTGCCTTCGGCGGTGCGGCTGAACGGCACGCCGTAGTGCTCGAGCTCGATGATCGCCGGAATCGCTTCACGGCACATGTACTCGATGGCGTCCTGGTCGCCCAGCCAATCCGAACCCTTGATGGTGTCGAAGAAGTGGTAACGCCAGTCGTCCTCGCCCATGTTGCCGAGCGCAGCGGAGATACCGCCCTGGGCGGCGACGGTGTGCGACCGGGTCGGGAAGACCTTGGTCAGGCACACGGTCTGCAGGCCCTTGGCGGCCAGGCCGAACGTGGCACGCAGGCCGGCGCCGCCGGCGCCCACCACGACCATGTCGTACTTGTGTTCGGTAATCTTGTAAGCGGACATCTAGTCTGGATTCCTGTCTTGGCGCCTGGGCTCAGGCAACGCCGAGGGCGATGCGGCCCACCGCAAACACACTGACGATCATGCCGAGCACGGCGACGAACTTCACCGCGGTCTGCAGCACCAGGGCCAGCAGCGATTCGTGGATGTAGTCCTCCAGCACGACCTGCAGGCCGAGCTGGGCGTGCCAGAACATGGCGATCAGCAGGCCGATCAGCGGAACGGCGTTCCACGGCTTGGCGATCGCGGCAGTGGCGGTCACGTAATCCGAGCCCAGCAGGCCCAGCACGAACACCAGGAACCAGATGCCCAGCACAACCAGTGCGGCGGCGGTCAGGCGCTGATGCACGAAGTGCTCGGTGCCGGTCTTGGCTGAACCGAGACCACGCACGCCCTTCAACGGGGTACGGAACTTGCTCACGCGGCACCTCCGAACATCACATAGGCCCACACCGCCAGGGTGATCAGCAGGCTGCCGATCACCGACATCCAGCTGCTGCGGATGAAGGTGGCAATGCGGAATCCGATCGCGAAGTCCTGCACGATATGGCGGATGCCATTGCACAGGTGATAGGCGAACGACCATGTCCACGCGAACAGGAACACGCGGCCATACCAGGCCCCGGCATGGCCGGTGAAGCAGTTCCAGGATTCGGGCCCCATCATCAGAGCCAACAGGCCTCCGGCGATGATGAGGGCACCAACAGACAGAAAGACGCCAGTGGCTCGATGCAGGATCGAGGTGGCCATCTGAATCTGCCAGCGATACACCTGAAGGTGCGGAGAAAGGGGACGTTGTCTGGTCGCCATTCGCTGGGCTCGTTGTCTCGGCTGGGCGGCATAAGGCCGCGTTGGCTCAATGCTGATCAAAAATCGATGCAGCGTCCGTTTTTTTCCCAATCGCCATACCGCACCGGATCGAGTCCGCCGCGGCCACCGAATTCTTCTTCCACCTCTGGTTGTTCCACGGGCACAGGGACCGGGGGAACCAGCGGGGCTTCAGCTTCGGCGTCGGGAGTGGGGGTTGTTTGGCCTATCATGATGGGTCTCGCAACGCACAAATTTTAGACCTCGTTCACGTGCCTGACAACCTTCCCCCTGCTTTCGTCGCATATCCGCGCCTGCCCGGCCATCAATTGCTGAGCCTGCAGGGCGTGGATGCAGTGGCTTTTGCCCATGCCCAGTTCAGCAGCGACGTGACCGCCCTGCCCCTGCTGCACTGGCAATGGAGCGCGTGGCTGAGCGCCAAAGGCCGCACCCTGGCAGTGTTTCAGCTGCTGCGGCTGGCCGATGACCATGTGCTGCTGGTGCTCGCCGACGGCGATGCCGATGCGATTGCGTCGCAACTGCAGCGGTTCGTGTTCCGCCGCAAAGTGAAATTGCAGGTGCATGCCGACCTGGCAGTGGCCGGGGCCTTTACTGCGCCGGAAGCCGCCACCGGCGCCGCCATCGCGCAGGCCGGCAGCCACGGCTGGGAACTGGACCTGGGCAGCGACGCACTTCCCCGCACGCTGCGCATCGGCCCGGTCGAGGCCTTCCCGGCCAGCGACGAAACCGGTGACGCCGCCTTTGCTCTGGCCTGGCGCCAGGCCGACCTGCGCTTTGGCCTGCCGCGACTGGAAGCGAGCCAGCGCGAGGTGTGGACCCCGCAGCAGCTGGGCCTGGACCGCCTCAACGGCTACAGCGTGAAGAAGGGCTGCTACCCCGGACAGGAAATCGTCGCGCGCACCCATTTCCTCGGCAAGGCCAAACGCGCGGTGCAGCTGCTGCACACCGCAGCACCGGCGCAGGCCGGCGATGGCGTACAGCAGGACGGCGTCGCGCTCGGCACCCTGGCCAGCGTGGCCGGCGACCTGGCGCTGGCGGTGCTGCCGCTGGAGACCGGCGACAGCGAACTGCAGGTGGGTGATGCGCCCGCGCGGCGGATGCCACTGCTGGACGGGTTGGCGCGCTGAAGCGCCGATACGGTACGTCATCCACGCATGGCGTGGATCTACCGAGCCCGAGACCCTGTTCCGGTGGGTGCGGACCGTTGGTCCGCACTGCGATGAAGCAGCCGAGCGTGGGCTCGGCTCTACAGGACTATAGGCGCTCGCCGGTTTCCGGGTTGAAGAAATGCAGGCCCTGCGGGTGGATCGCCACCCGGATGTCCTCGCCCACGCCCGGCAGCGACTGCGGCGCAACGCGCATGGTCAGCGCGTGCTGGCCGCTGCTCATGTTGACGAAGATCTCGTTGCCGACCGGCTCGATGCCTTCGACGCGCGCGGTGAACGCATGGGTGTCTTCGCTGTCTGCCGGTTGCAGGTGTTCGGGACGCACGCCCACCGCGATCGGCTTCTGCAGCCACGCCGGATCGATCGTCGCCTGCCCCAGCGGAGCCTGCCACGCGCCATCAACCACGGTCACGCCACCGGCGTCGCCCTGCAGCGTGCCGCGTAGCACGTTCATCGCCGGGCTGCCGAGGAAGCCGGCCACGAACAGGTTGGCCGGGCGGTCGTACAGCGCCATGGGCGTGTCGATCTGCTGGATGATGCCGTCCTTCAGCACCACGATGCGCTGGCCAAGGGTCATCGCCTCGACCTGATCGTGGGTCACGTAGATCATCGTGGTGCCCAGCTTGCGGTGCAGCTGCGCGATCTCGGTGCGCACGCTGTGGCGCAGCTTGGCGTCAAGGTTGGACAGCGGCTCGTCGAGCAGGAACACCGCCGGCTCACGCACCAGCGCACGGCCCAGTGCAACACGCTGGCGCTGGCCGCCGGACATCGCCTTGGGCAGCTTGTCCATCATCTCGGTCAGGCCCAGCGTCTGCGCGGCTTCGCTGATGCGCTTGTCGATGGTCGCCTTGTCATGCCCGCGCAGCTTCAGGCCAAAGGCCAGGTTCTCGGCCACGGTCATGTGCGGGTACAGCGCGTAACTCTGGAACACCATCGCGATGTCGCGATCTTTGGGCGCCACGTCGTTGACCACGCGATCACCGATGGTCAGCGTGCCGCCGCTGATCTCTTCCAAACCCGCCACCATCCGCAGCAGGGTCGATTTGCCACACCCGGACGGGCCGACCAGCACCATCAGTTCGCCGTCGGCGACCTCGAAGGTGGCGTCCTTCACCGCGACCTGGCCGTTGTCGTAGACCTTGCGCACACCCTGCAACTGCACTTTTGCCATTTCACTCATCCAGTCCGCCCGACGCCGGGCTGTCTTTTGGGACTGCCTCGGCCCTCCCGATGGCAGTGATGATTGCGCGGTCGCCGCATGACGGCGACCACTGCAATCGAATACAGTTGCCCATTCTGCCATGTAAACGTTTTCACGTGGCACTATCCGACAGTCGGTGCGCGCCGACCTGCATCGTCGACCGAACGAAGGGTTGCCGCTGTAGTGGTTTCGATTGGAACGGTGCTCCGGCAACCCGGAAAGCCGATCCAGATCAGCCTCGGACAGGCAGTTGCGCGGATGTCCCCCGAACCCAGCCATGAAGCGATTGACAACGATGTCACCCGGATCTGAAACTCGAGCGATGCACGACACACTCTTCCTGTTTGGTGCCACAGGTGATCTGGCCCAGCGCTACCTGTTCCCTTCGCTGCTGCGCCTGCTCGGCGACGGCCTGCTGCCGGAGGATTTCCGCATCCGTGCGCTGGCCCTGTCAGGCCACGACACCGAAGCCTTCCATGACATCCTGCGGCCACGACTGCAGCAGGCGATGCCGATGGCCAGCCAGGAGGACATCGCCTCTCTGCTGCGTCGCATCGACTACCGCTCGGTCGACCTGCGCGACGTCGACTCGGTCGCCGCCGCGGTATCCGACCTCGTCGACCGCCGCTGCGTGAGCTACCTGGCGATCCCGCCGGGCCTGTACATCTCCACCTGCGAAGGCCTGGCCAAGGGCGGCGCACTGGCCGCACCGGCGCGCCTGATGCTGGAAAAGCCGATCGGCAGCGACAGCGAAAGCGCCGAGGAGATCATCACCACCATCGGCCAGTGGATCGACGAAGACCGCGTGTTCCGCCTCGACCACTACCTGGGCAAGGCGGCGGTACAGAACCTGATCGCGCTGCGCTTCGGCAACACGCTGCTGGAAGCGGTATGGAACCGCAACTACATCGAATCGGTGCACATCCTGGTCGCCGAAAGCGAAGGCGTGGATGGCCGCGATGCCTACTACGCGCGCTCCGGCGCCCTGCGCGACATGGTGCAGAGCCACATTCTGCAGCTGCTGTGCATGGTGGCGATGGAGCCGCCGGCGTCGTTGGAAGCCGACCGCATCCGCGACGAGAAGGTCAAGGTACTGCGTGCGCTGCGCCCGCTGGATGCCAAGCACGCAGCGCGTGACAGCGTGCGTGGCCGCTATACCGCCGGCAGCATCAACGGCCAGCCCGCACAGGCCTACCAGCCGCCGGAAGGCAGCGACGTGGAGACCTTCGCCGGCGTCACCGCGCACATCGACAACTGGCGCTGGAGCGGCGTGCCGTTCCACCTGGTCACCGGCAAGCGACTGCCCGAGCGCACCACCCGCGTGGTGGTGACCCTCAAGCCGGTCACGCACTGGTTGTTCGAGCGTCCGCAGCGTGCGCAGGCCGCACCGAACCGCCTGGTGTTCCAGCTGCAGCCGCAGGAGAACATCGAACTGGGCCTGATGAGCAGCCTGGCCGGCCCGGAATGGGGCGCACTGGAACTGCAGCCACTGGAACTGGAACTGTCAGTGCCGACTGGCCTGCATCGCCGTATCGCCTACGAACGCCTGTTCCTGGACGCCTTCAACGGCAACCACACCCTGTTCGTGCGCGATGACGAAGTGCGCGCCGCCTGGGCCTGGATCGACAGCGTCGCCGATGCATGGAAGGCGGCCGACCTGCCGCTGGAACCCTACCCGGCCGGCCAATGGGGCCCGGCCAACGCGGTCGACTTCCTGCCGCAGGGCGTGGATGCGCCGGATAGCGGAGCGTCGGAATGAGCGCCAGCAGCCAGCCCGTGCTGGTCGCCGACATCGGTGGCACCAATGCCCGCTTCGCCCTTGCCGACACCTCGCAGGACGCCCCGCTGCTGAAAGAGAGCATCCGCGAATACGCAGTGGCGGAGTTCCCGTCGCTGGGTGATGCCGCGCGCCACCATCTGGAACAGATCGGCGCCACCGCAAGCCGTGGCGTGTTCGCAGTCGCCGGTCGTGTCGATGGTGACGAAGCCCGCATCACCAACCATCCGTGGGTGATCTCGCGCAGCCGCACAGCCGCGATGCTGGGTTTCAACGAACTGCACCTGATCAACGACTTCGCCGCGCAGGCGATGGCGATCTCGCTGCTGCAGCCCGATGACGTGGTCCAGGTCGGCGGTGCCGCCTGGGTTCCGGGCAAGCCGGGCCAGCCGCGCAACTACGCAGTGATCGGGCCGGGTACCGGCCTCGGCGTCGGCGGCCTGATCCTTCGCCACGGCCGCTGTTACCCGCTGGAAACCGAAGGCGGCCATGTCAGCTTCCCGCCGGGAACGCCGGAAGAGATCCGCATCCTGGAGATCCTGTCCGAGCAGTTCGGGCGCGTCTCCAACGAGCGGCTGATCTGCGGCCCCGGCCTGGTCAACATCCATCGCGCAATCTGCGAGATGGCGGGTATCGACCCGGGCCAACTGCAACCGGTGGACGTGACCGCCCGCGCCCTGCACGGCGATCCACAGGCGATGCGTACCGTGGATGTGTTCTGCGCGGTGTTCGGCGCCATTGCCGGTGATCTCGTGCTGACCCAGGGCGCCTGGGACGGCGTGTTCCTGACCGGCGGGCTGACTCCGAAGATGCTCGATTCATTGCAGCACTCCGGTTTCCGCCAGCGCTTCGAACACAAGGGCCGGTTCTCTTCGATCATGGCGCGGGTGCCGTCGCTGGCCGTGATGCATCCCCACGCCGGACTGCTGGGCGCCGCTGCCTATGCTGCCGACGCCGAACGTGACGCACCTGGAGTTGCCGCATGAGCCCCACCTTCCACGACGACCGTATCGAGTTCATCAACCATGGCGATGCCGATGGCTGGATCGAAGCGGTCGCTGCCGAAATGGCACAGGCGATCAACCACGACATCAACGAGCTGGGCCGCGCACGCATCCTGTTGTCCGGCGGTACCACGCCGGCACCGGTGTACCAGGCGCTGGCCGAGTTGGACGTGCATTGGGACCGCGTTGAAGTGAGCCTGGCCGACGAGCGCTGGTTGTCGCCGCAGGATCGCGACAGCAATGCATGGCTGGTACGCGAGAACCTGCTTACACGTGCCGAAGGCGCGCACTTCGATCCGCTGGTGCGGATCGGCAAGCCGCTGCCGGAGTGCGTGTACACCGCCAACCTGCAGGCCCAGCACAGCCAGCGGCCAAGCCTGGTCGCACTGGGCATGGGCAATGACGGCCATACCGCCTCGCTGTTCCCGGGCTCGCGCGACCTGCAGCGCGCCCTCGAAAGCACCCTGCCGTATGCCGCGCTTGATGCCACCGGCTGCCCCGGTGCCAACCAGTGGCCGCTGCGCATCACCCTGACCCCGCGCGGCCTCGGCCAGTGCCGCCAGCGCCTGCTGCTGCTGCGCGGCAAGCAGAAGCTGCAGGTGCTGCGCCAGGCATTGGACAGCAACGACCCCCAGCAGTATCCGATCCTCAACGCGATCAACCTGGACGGCGCGCGCCTGCGCGTCCACTGGGCTGATTGATGTCGGCGGCGGCGCCCTGCCGTCGCCCGCCTCTCGCCACCTCGAACGCCGGTAGCCAATGAGCCTCCATCCGCAACTGCAAGCCATCACTGAGCGCGTCATCCGCCGCAGCGCCGCCTCGCGCGCCGCCTATCTGGCAGCGATCGACGCCTCCCTGCGCGATGGCCCGTTCCGCAGCCGCCTCAGCTGCGGCAACCTCGCCCACGGTTTCGCCGCCTGCGGTGGCACCGACAAGAGCCGCCTGCGCGGCGGCGTGACGGCCAACCTGGGCATCATCACCGCCTACAACGACATGCTGTCGGCACACCAGCCGTTCGAGACCTATCCCGAACAGATCCGTGCGGTGGCCCGCGAACTCGGCGCGACTGCACAGGTGGCCGGTGCCGTGCCGGCGATGTGCGACGGTGTCACCCAGGGCCGTGGCGGCATGGAGCTGTCGCTGTTCTCGCGTGATGTCATTGCCCAGGCCACCGCGATCGGGCTCAGCCACGACATGTTCGATACCACCGTGTACCTCGGTGTGTGCGACAAGATCGTGCCGGGCCTGCTGATCGGCGCCCTCGCCTTTGGCCATCTGCCGGCGGTGTTCGTGCCGGCCGGCCCGATGACGCCGGGCATTCCCAACAAGCAGAAGGCCGAAGTGCGCGAGCGCTACGCCGCCGGCGAAGCCACCCGCGAAGAACTGCTGGAAGCCGAATCGGCCTCCTACCACGGCGCGGGCACCTGCACCTTCTACGGCACCGCCAACTCCAACCAGGTGCTGCTGGAGGCGATGGGCGTGCAGCTGCCGGGCGCGTCGTTCGTCAATCCGGACACCGCGCTGCGCGATGCACTGACCCGCGAAGCCACCGAGCGTGCGCTGGACATCACCGCGCTGGGCGACGATTTCCGTCCGCTGGGCCGGATCATCGACGAGCGCGCGATCATCAACGCGATCATCGCGCTGATGGCTACCGGTGGCTCGACCAACCACACCATCCACTGGATTGCCGTGGCCCGTGCGGCCGGCATCGTGTTGACCTGGGATGACTTCGACGAGCTGTCGCAGCTGATTCCGCTGCTGGCGCGCGTCTATCCGAACGGCGAAGCCGACGTGAACCGCTTCGCCGCTGCGGGTGGCCCGGCGTTCGTGTTCGGCGAACTGATCAAGGCCGGCCTGATGCATGGCGACCTGGTCAGCGTGGCCCGTGGCGGCATGGCCGACTACGCCCGCGAACCGCAGCTGCGCGAGGGCAAGCTGGTGTATCTGCCGGGCCTGGAACGCAGCGCAGATGAAGAAGTGGTGCGCGGTGTCGACAACCCGTTCGAGAGCCAGGGCGGCCTGCGCCTGTTGCGCGGCAACCTCGGCAAGTCGCTGATCAAGCTGTCGGCGGTGAAGCCGCAGTACCGCACCATCGAGGCCCCGGCCGTGGTGGTTGATGCACCGCAGGTATTGAACAAGCTGCACGCCGGCGGCCTGCTGCCCGAGCATTTCGTAGCCGTGGTGCGTTATCAGGGCCCGCGTGCGAACGGTATGCCGGAACTGCATTCGCTGGCACCGCTGCTGGGCCTGCTGCAGAACCAGGGCCGGCGCGTGGCACTGGTCACCGATGGTCGCCTGTCCGGCGCGTCGGGCAAGATTCCGGCGGCGATCCACGTGACCCCGGAAGCCGCACGCGGTGGTCCGCTGGGCAAGGTGCGCGAGGGCGACATCATCCGCCTGGATGGTGAGGCCGGCACGCTGGAAGTGCTGGTGGACGCGGCCGAATGGGCGGCGCGTACGCATGCGCCGAATACGGCGCCGGCCGCCAATGACCTGGGCCGCAACCTGTTCGCGATCAACCGGCGTGTGGTGGGTCCGGCGGATCAGGGTGCGATCTCGATTTCGTGCGGTCCGGCGGCGGCTGACGGTGGGCCGTGGGATTACGACGCGGAGTATGAGCTGGGGCACGATGCGGCGGCGGCGGCGGCGCCGCATGAGGCGAAGGACGCCTGAGGGATTGAAGAGCGTTGCGGGTATGTCGCAGCGGTAGATTTCCTGGCTGAGGGCGCGGTCAGCCCCAGCCGGGACACGCCGTAAACCCATCCATGGGGGCTCGGTCGCGGCATCCATGCCGCTCACGGTCCCGTCTGGGGCTGACCGCGCCCTCCTGACACTCTCCGGCGCTTCAACGCCGCGAAGCGATCATTGAAAGCACAACAAGAGCGAAAGCAAAGGCAGAAGCAGAGCTATGGGTATCGAACAACATCAGGTGCGGGCGGCGGAGTTGCTGCATGCGGCCGGCATCCTGCCGGTGGTGACGATTCATACGCTGGACCAGGCGCGTGCGGTCAGTGCGGCGTTGCTGGAAGGCGGATTGCCGGCCATCGAGCTGACCCTGCGGACGCCGGTGGCGATGGAAGCGCTGGCGATGCTCAAGCGCGAACTGCCGGATGTGGTGGTCGGCGCCGGTACGGTGCTGACGGTGGAGCAGATGCAGCAGTCCATCGATGCGGGCGCGGATTTCCTGGTGACCCCGGGCACGCCGCCGGTGCTGGCCGATGCGCTGGCTGCGGCAGCGCTGCCGGTGGTACCGGGTGCGGCGACGCCGACCGAGCTGCTGTCGCTCTACGCGCGCGGCTTCCGTGTCTGCAAGCTGTTCCCGGCCACGGCCGTGGGTGGCCTGGCCATGATCAAGGGCGTGGCCGGCCCGATTGCCGATCTCAAGCTGTGCCCGACCGGTGGCATCACCGAGAACACGGCGGCCGAATACCTCGAGCAGAAGAACGTGGTCTGCATCGGTGGCTCGTGGATGGTGCCGGGCAACTGGATCGACGCCGGCCAGTGGGACAAGGTGCGCGAAAGCGCGGCGCAGGCCGCGAAGATCGTCAAGCGCGTACGCGGCCACTGATGCACTACGGGGTCAGAGCCCTTTCCCGCCGGAAAAGGGATCCGACCCCGGGCTACGAGCGCGCACAGCGCGCGACCCGCTCCTGCTCTTCCTTCTTCATTCCGCGGTTGCGGTGCACGGAACCTGTCCGTGGCCGGGCGGATGGGTTGCGCAGGGGCGTGAGCCGCATGGATGCGGCGACCGAGCTTACAGGGACGTACTTGCAGCGTCCCCTGCGCAGCCCATCCGCCCGGCCAACCCCATGAAACCAACCGCACAAGCGCGAGGGGCTCAGCCGTTGGCCGAAACCCTTACAGCGGCCGTGCCGGATCCACCAACCCATACTGGCTGGCCATCCGCGCCAACGCGATGTTGTCGTGGATTCCCATCTTCTCGAACAACCGCGCCTTGTGCGTGTTGACCGTCTTCGCGCTCAGGCTCAGACGGCGGGCGATGTCTTCCTGGCGCAGGCCCTGGGTCAGCAGCAATGCCACTTCCAGCTCACGCGGCGACAGGTTGTCGAACGGCGAGCCGTTGCCTTCCACGGTGGACAACGCCAGGTTCTGCGCGATGCTCGTGCCCAGGTAACGCCGTCCGGCGGCCACGTCACGCACCGCGCGCAGCAGTTCCTGTGCATCGCAGCCCTTGCCGATGTAACCGGCAGCGCCCGCTTCGAGCAGGCGCTTGGGCAGCGGACCGTCCTCCAGCACCGACACGATCACCACCCGCGTGCTGCGGTGGCCACGGACGATGCGCTCGGTCACTTCCATTCCGCTCACCCCGGGCAGATGCAGATCACACAGCACCACGTCCGGTTGCAGCTGGCGGATCGCGGGCAGCGCGTCTTCGCCGGTCTCGGCCTCGCCCACCACTTCAATGTCGGTTTCACTCGACAGTATCATCTTCATCCCGGTGCGGACCAACGCGTGGTCATCCACCAGGTAGACTCGAATCGTCATTCACGTACCTCTTCGAATGCGGCCAATACGGGTCAACCTAGGCAGGAGCACCTGACCACTGCAAGCGCGGATGTTGCGCAATTCCGGCGTTCTGCCTTGCGCATCACATTCTTCACGCACTGATCGTGCCCCTTGCCCTGCAGAACCCGTTACAACGAAACAACCCGTCCCTCAGGTAGACGCCCTTGGGAGGGCATCCACGTCACTCCCCTTGCGTGATCGCTTCGCTGGCCGTCGCTGGCGGCGAACCGTGCCGTCGCCATGGATGACGGCGGCTGAACATGACCAGATAGCACCCTACCACCCAAACCAGCGCGGCACACCATCCGGCCAGAATGTCCGAGGGGTAATGCACCCCCAGATAGACCCGGGAAACGCTTACCAGCAGGCTGAACGACGGCGCCAACAGCAGCACCGGCCAGCGCCAGCGGGTATTCCAGGCCAGCAGCACCAGGGTGACCGCCAGGGTCATCGAGCCCATCGCGTGGCCGCTGGGGAAACTGAACGTGGATTCCGGCGCGATCGATTCCCACAGGCTGGGCCGGTCGCGCTGGAAGAAGTGCTTGCTGCCCATGTTCAGCAGCGCCGACCCGACGAAGCTCACGGCCACGAAGGTCGCTTCACGCCAACGCCGGTGCCAGGCCAATGCGCCGACAATCAGCACGTCGGCCGGGATCAGGAACCACTCGTAACCCAGTTTCGACAGCAGCACGAAGATGCGGTCCAGCCACGGCGAATGCAGGCCGTGCATCTGCCACAGCAGCGGCGCATCGAAGTGGAAGGACTCGAACTCGTGCACTTCGTCGGCCAGGGCGACGAATCCGGCCAGCGGCAGCAGCACACCGGCAAACAGCAACAGCAGCCGCCAGGCATTGCGCGCCATCCAGTGGCGGAAACCGGAGGCTGGCTCCGGCGCAGCGAGGATCGTCGGCTTACCCGGCGCTTCGGACATAGGTGCGTTCAACGTAATCATCGATCAGGGCGACGAATTCCTGGGCGATGTTCTCGCCACGCAGGGTCACCTTCTTCTCGCCATCCACGAACACCGGTGCCGACGGTGCTTCGCCGGTACCCGGCAGCGAGATGCCGATGTTGGCATGCCGCGACTCACCCGGCCCGTTGACCACGCAGCCCATCACCGCCAGGGTCATGTTCTCCGCACCCGGATGCTGGATCTTCCACAGCGGCATCTTTTCGCGCACGTGTGTCTGCACCACCTTGGCCAGCTCCTGGAAGAACTCCGAGGTGGTTCGGCCGCAGCCTGGGCAGGCCGTGACCAGTGGGGTGAAGGCGCGCTGGCCGGTGGTCTGCAGCAGTTCCTGGGCAACAATCACTTCCTGCGTACGCGACTGGCCCGGTTCGGGCGTCAGCGAAATGCGGATGGTGTCGCCGATGCCTTCCTGCAGCAGCACGCTCAGCGCCGCCGCCGAGGCGACGATGCCCTTGCTGCCGATACCGGCTTCGGTCAGGCCCAGGTGCAGGGCGAAGTCCGAACGCTGGGCCAGGTCGCGGTAGACCGCGATCAGTTCCTGCACGCCGCTGACCTTGGCCGAAAGGATGATGCGGTCGCGCGGCAGGCCGATGTCCACGGCCTGCTCGGCCGAATCCAGCGCGGAACGGATCAGCGCCTCGCGCAGCACGCGGCCGGCGTCCCAGGGCTGTTCGCGATGGTTGTTCTCGTCCATCAGCTTCGCCGCCAGGGCCTGGTCCAGCGAGCCCCAGTTGGCGCCGATGCGCACCGGCTTGTTGTAGCGGATGGCGAACTCGATCAGCTGGGCGAACTGCAGGTCCTTCTTCTTGCCGAAGCCCACGTTGCCCGGGTTGATGCGGTACTTGGCCAGCGCTTCGGCACAGGCCGGTTCGGCCGTCAGCAGCTGATGGCCGTTGTAATGGAAGTCGCCGATCAGCGGTACATCGATGCCCATCATCGCCAGCTTGTCGACGATGCGCGGGATCGCTGCGGCCGCTTCGACCGTATTGACGGTCAGGCGCACCATTTCCGAACCGGCGCGCCAGAGCTCGGCGACCTGCTTCACGCTGGACGCCACGTCGGAGGTGTCGGTATTGGTCATCGACTGCACCACCACCGGCTTGCCACCGCCCACGGTGACTCCACCAATCTGGACCGATTGGGTCAGGCGACGGGGCCAGGCAGTGGCATCGGAGGGCGCTGTAGGGCGGGTGACGGCGTCATGCATGCGGGCATTCTAACGCTCGCTCCGACCTTGCGGGTGTGTCGCATTCAGGCGGCAGTGCGGCTGCGGCCGATTGTCGCAGGCAGGCGTCCCTGCGAACGCATACGATGGGCGCGAATGACCGGTCCCGACGCCCCGTTTCTCCGAACCCTGTGCAGCCTGCGCTGGTTGGCCGTGGCTGGCCAGGCGGCCACCATCCTGGTCGCCACCTGGGTGCTGGGACTGCCCTTGCCGCAACTGCCGTTGTGGTCAGGCGTGGCCGTGCTTGCCGTGTTCAACCTGTATACGCAGCTGCGGCCGGAGCCGGCCGATACCGCGCCGCTGACCGCCTTCGGCCACATCCTGGTTGACGTGATCATCCTCACCTGGATGGTCAGCTGGAGCGGCGGCATCGCCAATCCGTTCGGCTCGCTGTTCCTGATCCTGATCGCCCTGGCCGCGTTCGCCCTGCCCCTGCGCTGGGCCCTGGCCGTAGCCAGCGCCTGCCTGCTCGGCTATGCCGCCAGCGGACTGTTCGGCCAGCCGCTGCCGGCCGGCTACTTCAACGCGCTGGACCTCAATCGCTGGGGCGTGATCGCCACCTTCCTGCTGTCCGCTGCGGTGGTGCTGATCTTCTCCACCCGGCTGGCGATCGCCCTGCGCGAGCGCGAGCTGGAACTGTCGGCGCTGCGCGAACGCTTCGCGCGCAACGAAGGCATCGTCGCCCTGGCCACGCATGCGGCCTCGGTGGCGCACGAACTGAACACGCCGCTGGCGACGATGACCCTGCTTGCCGACGACGTGGCCGAGCGCAGCGAAGAGCCGGAAGTACGCGAGGACATGGAGACCCTGCGCGAGCTGCTGGTGCAGTGCCGCGAGCGCGTGCTGGCACTGGCCGCGCCGGCCTCCAACGACCGCCCCGGCCGCGCCCACTCCACGGCCCAGCAGGTGCTGGAGCAGTGGCGGCTGGTGCGCCCGACCATCGACCTGCATCGCAACGACGACGCACCGCTGCGCCTGCCGCTGGACCCGGGCGTCGGCCACCTGCTGATGGTGCTGCTGAACAATGCTGCCGATGCCGGCGAGCAGGCTGGACGACCGCGCGTTGACCTCAGCCTGCGCATCGAAGGCGACGACCTGATCGGCGAAGTACGCGATTACGGCCATGGCTTCGATGCCCGCGCCGCCGTCCTGCCGGGCAAGCTGTTCGGCAGCAGCAAGAGTGAAGGCATGGGCGTCGGGCTTGCCCTGTCCCATGCCACCATCGAACGCCTGGACGGCGAGATGTGGATGCGCCCGGCCCAAGGGGCCGGTAGCCGCGTCGGCTTCCGCCTGCCGTTGGCCCCCCGCGAGGAATGACCATGACTGCTTCTACCCTCGGCCTGCTGGTCGACGACGACGAACTCTACCTGCGCACGCTGCAGCGCAGCCTGGCCCGCAAAGGGCTGGAGACGCAGACCGCACAGGATGCTGCCAGCGCACTGGCATTGGCGCGCCAGCATCCGCCAGCGTTCGCACTGATCGATCTGAAGCTGGGCAGCGATTCCGGCCTGGCGCTGATCCAGCCGCTGCGCGCGCTGCGTGCGGACATGCGGATCCTGCTGGTGACCGGCTATGCCAGCATCGCCACCGCGGTGGAGGCGATCAAGCTCGGCGCCGACGACTACCTGCCCAAGCCGTCGACGGTGCCGATGATCCTGCGCGCGCTGGGCGAAGAAGACGATGGCCCGGCCGATGACGGCGAGATGGAAGTGCCCGATGCGATGACCCCGATCAGTCGCCTGCAGTGGGAGCACATCCAGCAGGCGATGCATGAAACCGGCGGCAATGTGTCGGCGGCGGCGCGCCTGCTCGGCATGCACCGGCGTTCGCTGCAGCGCAAGCTGGCCAAGCGGCCGAGCCCGGAGCGCGATCCGAGCCGGTGAGGCGGCGTCGTATCCGCCGGGCATGGCCCGGCGCTACCGGCGTAACGAAGGGTAGCGCCGGGCCATGCCCGGCGGCATTCCCCGCCCGCGTCAGCCCTTCAGCTGGGCCAGCAGCTCACGGGTCAGCGGATCATTGACCTCGACATCCTCACCCTGCAGAGCGGGCAGCAGGCCGCTGGCCAGCTGCTTGCCCAGTTCGACACCGAACTGGTCGAAAGCGTTGATGTTCCAGATCACCGACTGCACGTACACCGCGTGTTCGTACATCGCGATCAAGGCGCCCAGCGCCTGCGGGGTCAGCGCGTCGAGCAGGATCATCGTGCTCGGGCGGCCACCCGGGTAATCGCGGTGCGGATCGTCGCTGCCCTGGCCGTTGGCCAGCGCTTCGGTCTGCGCCAGCAGGTTGGCCATCAACGCCTGGTGGTTGACCGTATACGGATCGTCGTTGTGCACGCAGCCGATGAAATCGGCCGGAATGATGCTGGTGCCCTGGTGCAGGGCCTGGAAGAAGCTGTGCTGCACGTCGGTGCCGGCACCGCCCCACCACACCGGCACGGTGTCGGTGGTGACCGGCTGGCCATCGCGCTGCACGCGCTTGCCCAGGCTTTCCATCACCAGCTGCTGCAGGTACGCCGGCAGCAGCGCCAGGCGCTGGTCGTAGGTCATCACCGCGTGCGTGGCATGGCCCAGCAGATTGCGGTTCCAGATGTCGGTCAGGCCGTGCAGCACCGGCAGGTTGCGCTCCAGCGGCGCGTCCAGTGCATGCGCATCCATTTGCGCGGCACCTTCCAGCAACTGCTCGAAGCGCTCGAAGCCGATGGCCAGTGCGATCGGGAAACCGACGGCCGACCACAGCGAATAGCGACCGCCCACCCAGTCCCACATCGGCAGCACGCGATCGGCGGCAATGGCGAAGGCCTTGGCGGCGCGTTCCGGATTGGCGCTGACCGCGTACAGGCGTTCGCTGCCACCCAGCCAATCGTGCAGGATCTGGCCGTTGAGCAGGGTTTCCTGGGTACCAAAGGTCTTGGAAATGAGGATGCCGGCGGTCTTCGCCGGATCCAGCGTGGCCAGCGTGCGCTGCATGGCGGCGCCGTCCACGTTCGACACGAAATGCACGCGCAGGCGTGCACCCGTGACCGGACGCAGCGCGTCGGCGACCAGGCGCGGACCGAGATCGGAACCGCCGATACCGACGCTGACCACATCGGTCACGCCACTGTCTTCCAGCGCGCGCACCAGCACACCCATGCGCTGGCGGATGCCGCGCGCGGTGGCATAGGCCTCGGCCGCCACCGGCGCATCGACCACATCACCGCGCAGCGCGGTATGCAGCGCGGCGCGGCCTTCGGTCAGGTTGACCTGCTCGCCACGGAACAGGCGCGTGATCGCGCCGCCGACATCACGTTCGGCAGCCAGGGCCAACAGCGCCTGCAACGCCGCGGCATCGTATTTCTGCCGGGCGAAGTTGACATACAACGGACCGACCCGCAGCGCCAGGTCCTGCACACGGCCGGGTTCGGCGGCGAGCAGGTTGGGAATGCTTGCGCCCTTCAGGCGCTGGGCGTGGGAATGCAGCGAGTCGAATCCGTTGTTCGTTGTCATGCGGCCTGGGTCGGGATCGTGTCGTTGGTGTGGGAGATCTGGTTGTTGCCATCAACGTACACCAGCTTCGGCTTGAAGCTGTCGGCTTCCTGCTCGGTCATGCTGGCGAAGGCGGCAATGATGATGATGTCACCGACCTGCACGTGGCGCGCGGCGCCACCGTTGAGCGAGACGATGCCGCTGCCGGCTTCGGCGCGGATCGCATAGGTCGAGAAGCGCGCACCGTTGGTCACGTCCCAGATGTGCACCTGCTCGAATTCACGGATGCCAGTGGCGGCCAGCAGGTTGTCATCGATGGCGATCGAGCCTTCGTAGTTCAGCTCGGAATGGGTGACGATGGCGCGGTGGATCTTGGTCTTGAGCAGGGACAGGTGCATGGGGGCGCTGCAACGGCAAAGGAAAGAGCGGATTCTAGCACCCGCTTGGCCGTCATCAGGGGGCTGCGACGGGACGCTGAAGACCGTTCAGGCGCCCTCGACCGGTAGCGCTGACGGGGCATGCCCGAAGGCGCCCTGCAGCGACAGGCCGAACACCGTATGGAAGGCCAGCCCGGCGACCAGGCCGAAGCCGCCCGCGGCCAGCACCGACAGGCCGTAGCTGATCACGTCGAAGGTATCGACATAGCGCAGGCGCTGCAGCAGCGGACCATTGTCCGCGCCCGGCCAGGCACAGGTCGCCATGGCCAGCGCGCCCAGACCGAACCCCACGAGCAGGAAGGCGGTCCGGCGCAGACGCCGCTGGGACTGCAGGATCAGCGCCATCGGCAGCAACACCGCGATGGCGTTGCACACGCCCAGCACGAACATCAGCGCACCGCCGGTGAGTGCCGGTACGGGCGTACGCGCGAAGTCGAGCGCGAACAACAGGCCGCCCATCAGCTGGGCAGGCACCATGCCGGCGGCCAGTACCGCCAGGACCGAGGCCCGGGCAAGACGGCCGGTAGTGGTGGGGGTATTCATTTCCGGTCTCCCGTCCATGGGAAGGTGAGAGGCGCCCGCTGCGGGCGCCCCTGAGCCGCATGCGGCTCAGAACTCCAGGTTGTCGATCAACCGGGTGGTGCCCAGGCGGGCGGCGATCAGGGCCACGCGGCCACCGCCATCAAAGGTCGGTTCGGCCAGCTCCGGGGTGCGCAGCACCGCGTAATCCACCTGGAAGCCGGCCGCCTGCAGCGCAGCGACGGCGTCGGCCTCGATGCGTTCACGGTCGTGCCCGGCGACATAACCTTCGCGCATGCCCAGCAGGGTGCGATGAAGGGTGGTCGCCAAGGGGCGCTGCTCGGCGCTGAGGTACTGGTTGCGCGAGCTCTTGGCCAGGCCATCCTCATCCCGCACGATCTCGGCACCGACGATCTGGATCGGGAACGACAGCTCGACCACCATCTGCTTGATGACCGCCAGCTGCTGGTAGTCCTTGCGACCGAACACGGCCACGTCCGGCTGCACCTGCAGGAACAGCCGCGCCACTACCGTGCACACGCCATCGAAATGGCCCGGGCGGCTGGCGCCTTCCAGCACTTCACTGACGCCCGGCGCATGCATCTGCGTGGTCTTGTCCACGCCCAGCGGGTACATCGCTTCGACGCTGGGCAGCCACACCGCATCGCAGCCCACCTGCTCCAGCCCGGCCACATCGGCTTCGGGGGTGCGCGGATAGCGGCTGAAATCCTCGTTCGGCCCGAACTGCGTCGGGTTGACGAAGATGCTCGCCACGACCTTGTCGGCGTACTGCTTTGCCAGGGTGATCAGCGCATGGTGCCCGCCATGCAGGTTGCCCATGGTCGGCACCAGCGCCACGCGCAGGCCCTCGCCCTTCCATTGCGCGATCTGCGCGCGCAGTGCACCGAGTTCGTTGAAGGTCTGGATCATTGGGCGTACGCGTGCTCTTCGTCGGGGAAGCTGCCATCGCGCACGGCATCGGCGTAGGCGCGGGTGGCACCGGCCACCGAGCCACCTTCGACCAGGAAGTCCTTGACGAACTTCGGACGACGGTGGCCACTGTCCAGGCCAAGGAAGTCGTGCAGCACCAGCACCTGGCCATCGCACTGCGGGCCAGCACCGATACCGATGGTCGGCACGGGAACGGCAGCGGTGACGGCAGCGGCAACCGGCGTCGGCACGCATTCGAGCACCATGATGCTGGCGCCCGCCTCGGCAACGGCCTTGGCGTCTTCCACCAGCTGGCGCGCGGCATCGCCACGGCCCTGGATCTTGAAGCCGCCCAGGCGCAGCACCGACTGCGGGGTCAGGCCCAGGTGCGAGCAGACCGGAATCTCACGCTCGACCAGGTAACGGATGATGTCGACCTTGAAGCCGGCACCTTCGATCTTGACCATCTCCGCGCCTGCCTGCAGCAGCTGCAGCGAAGCATCCAGCGCGCGTTCCGGGGTGGCATCGGCGCCAAACGGCAGGTCGGCGATCAGCAGCGCACGCTGCAGCACGCGGGCGACCGCGCGGGTGTGGTAGACCATGTCGGCGACGGTCACCGGCAGGGTCGAATCGTGGCCCTGCACGACCATGCCCAGCGAATCGCCGATCAGGATCAGGTCGACACCGTTGGCATCGAACGTGCGGGCGAAGCCTGCGTCGTAGGCGGTCAACATGACCAGCTTCTGGCCATTGCGCTTGGCCTCGGCCAGGGCGGGAACGGTCCAGGGCTTGCTGTCTGCGTGGGTGCTCATGTGCTGATAACCGGGGGAGATAACCCGGGCATTATCACCCTAACGGCGCGATCCCGCAGGCATCCACCCGCATCACTGCATCCCGCACGCGGCCATGGCCGGGAATGGCCAGATCGGCGGCGATTTCGGCCAACGGCACCAACACGAACGCCCGCTCGTGCAGGTAGGGATGCGGCACTTTCAGCTCGGGCAGGTCCAGCACCTGCTCGCCGAACAGCAGCAGGTCCAGATCCAGCGCACGCGGGCCCCAGTGCACGGCAGGGTCGCGTACGCGGCCGAAGCGCTGCTCCAGCGCGAGCATGGCCTGCAGCAATGCGACAGCGGACAGGTCAGTGTCGACCGAGGCCACCGCATTGACGAAGGGCGGCTGGTCCTCGTTGCCCCATGCCGGCGTCGCGTACAACCGCGACGCCTGCGTCAGCCGGGTTCCGGGCAGATCGCCCAGCGCGGCAATGGCCGCGCGGACGGTGTTGGCTGCGTCGCCCAGATTGGCGCCCAGCCCGATCCAGGCACCGGTCATGGATTACTCGGCAGCACCGGCAGCTGCGCCGTCTGGACGACGACGGCGGCGACGACGCTTGCGCGGCGCCCCACCCTCCTCATCACCGGCCTCGCTGTGCAGCGAATCCAGCGACGAATCCAGCTCATGCCCGGACTGCGCCTGCGCTTCGCGCCAGAACGCGACGTCGGCTTCGTGCTCTGCCGATGCCACCTGGCGCAGGGCCAGGAAATCGAAGGCGGCACGGAAACGGGGGTGGCTGAGCGTGCGCATCACGCGCTTGCGCTGGCGCGAACTGAAGCGCGCCTGCAGCAGCCAGATCTCCTGCATCGGCAGCGAGAAACGGCGCGGCAATGCGATGGTGCTCAACTGCTGCACGGTGACGCGGTCGGCGGCGCGACGCTGCGCCTCTTCCGGTGCCACGCCCTGCTTGAGCAGGGTTGCCTGCGCGCGGCAATAGGCCGGCCACAGCAACAGCGCGAACAGGAACGCCGGCGACACGGGCTCGTCGTTGGCCACGCGTGCATCGGTGTTGGCCAGGCCCTCGATCAGCATGCGGCGCAGCGCGCCGGTACGGTTCGACTTCAGCGCCTTGGCGCTTTCCGGGAACAACACGTCGAACAGGCCATAGCGTTCCAGTCCTTCGAAGCTGGCCACGCCGTGCCCGGACAGGAACAGCTTCAGGACTTCTTCGAACAGGCGCGCCGGTGCGGCTTCATTGAGCAGGCCGGCCAGCTGCGGGATCGGTGCAGCGGTGCCCTCTTCGATCTGGAAGCCGAGCTTGGCCGCCAGGCGGACCGCACGCAGCATGCGCACCGGGTCTTCCTGGTAGCGCTGCACCGGGTCGCCGATGAGCTTCATCAGGCGTGCCTGCACGTCTTCGAAGCCGCCGGTGTAGTCACGCACCGAGAAGTCCTCGATGGCGTAGTACAGGGCATTGCAGGTGAAGTCGCGGCGGATGGCGTCGTCTTCGATGCTGCCGTACACGTTGTCGCGCACGAGCATGCCGTTTTCCATCTCGCGGTCGCCGCTGCCGTCATCGATGTTGGCACGGAAGGTGGCGACTTCGATGATCTCGCGGCCGAACACAACATGGGCCAGGCGGAAACGGCGGCCGATCAGGCGGCAGTTGCGGAACAACTGCTTGACCTGTTCGGGCGTGGCATCGGTGGCCACGTCGAAATCCTTGGGTTGGCCATTGACCAGCAGATCGCGCACCGCGCCGCCGACAAGGTAGGCGCCGAAGCCGGCATCGCGCAGTCGATAAAGCACGCGCAAAGCGTTCGGGCTGATGTCCTTGCGGGAGATCGTGTGCTGGTCGCGCGGGATGACGCGCAGGCTGAACGGTGATGTAGCAGAGGAAATGATGTTGGCGCTTCCGGTTGAAGTTTCGGGATTGCCCAATGGCATCGAGGTGCATATACTAGCGCTCCTGCACCGGCAGCGACACACTGCTCCCTTCGTCTAGTGGTTAGGACGTGGCCCTCTCAAGGCTAAAACAGGGGTTCGAGTCCCCTAGGGAGCACCAGTCGCCGCAGCAGGAACCGAAAAAGCCCGCCTTGTGCGGGCTTTTCTGTTTTCCGGAATCGTGTCGCCGACTGGGCTGGTCGCTTGAGCGCCTCCCTGCTACCGGCTTGAGCCGGTGGGGTCACCCAGGGCAGGACACGCCGTGAACCCATCCATGGGGTCTCGATGGCGCCTTGCTCGCGTGCGCTGTCCTGCGCACTCGGCAAGACCTGGGCTGGGCGTCCTGCCCAGCCCGTCCGGCGCATGCGCCTAACCCTTGGCGCCAACGGTCCTGCCCTGGGTGACCCCACCGACTCTGGACGGTTTCCCGCGAGCCGCGGCAGCAACCGACCAGCGCTTCGCCGCGTCCGCACGCACCATGAAACTGTCAGGAGGGGGCAGGCCGCCCNNGAGAGGGCGGCCTGCCCCCTCCCCCACGTAGCAGGGAGGCGCGAACGGATCGCTCCGAAGCCGAAGCGCGTCAGCCTTCCATCTGCTCCAGCTCTTTGCCCTTGGTCTCGCGCACGTAGCGGACGACGAAGATGATCGAGAGGATCGCGGCGACGGTGTAGATGCCGTACGCACCGGCCAGGCCGATGCCGGCCAGCAGCATCGGGAAGGTCACGGTGATCGCAAAATTCGACGTCCACTGCGCAGCACCGGCCACCGCCAACGCTGGGCCGCGGATCTGGTTCGGGAACATCTCGCCCAGCATCACCCACATCACCGGGCCCCAGGACATGTTGAAGAACACCACGTAGACGTTGGCCGCTACCAGCGCCAACCGGCCCATGCCGTCGGACAGCTGCAGGCGACCATCGGCCAGGCTGCCACTGGCGAAGGCGACCACCATCAGCGCCAGCGCCACCGACATGCCGACCGAACCGACCCACAGCAGCGGCTTGCGGCCAATGCGATCGATCAGCACTACCGTCAGCAGGCAGGCGCCGATGCTCAGCGCACCGGACAATACGTTGATCAGCAGCGCGTCACTTTCCGAGAAACCCACCGCCTGCCACAGCACGGCGCCGTAATAGAACACCACATTGATGCCGACCAGCTGCTGGAACATCGCCAGTCCGATGCCGACCCAGACGATGGGACGCAGCTTACCGGTGGCCTTGTTGAGCAGGTCGCCGAAACGCGGCTTGTGCTGGTCCTGAGCCAGGCTCGCTTCGATCTCGGCCTGCTTGTTCACCGCGGCACGCTCACCGTACAACCGCCCAAGCACCGCCCTCGCCTGCGCCTGCCGGCCCTTCATCACCAGGAAGCGCGGACTTTCCGGGATCACCAGCAACAACAGCAGGAACAGCAGCGACGGCAGCGCCTGCATCCAGAACATCCAGCGCCATGCCTCCTGCCCCAGCCAGAGCGGCTCGGTCGAGGCGCCCGCCGCCCGGGCCAGCAGATAGTTGCTGAGGAACGCCGCGAACAGGCCGCAGATGATCGCCATCTGCTGCACGGTCGCCAGCCGGCCGCGATAGCGTGCCGACGCGACTTCGGCGATGTAGGCCGGCGACATCACGCTGGCCGCACCGACGGCGAATCCGCCGAGCACGCGCGCGCAGACGAACAACCAGGACGCATGTGCGGCGCCGGCGCCCAGCGCCGACACCAGAAACATCACGGCCGCCCCGATCAGCACGCCACGACGTCCCAGCCGATCACCCAGCCAGCCGGCTGCGAACGCGCCGATCGCGCACCCCAGCAGCATCGAGGCCACCTCGAAGCCAAGCGCGGCCTCGCTGGAGTTGAAGGCCTGGCGCAGACCGTCGACGGTGCCATTGATGACGCCACTATCGAAGCCGAACAGGAAACCACCAAGAGTGGCGGCGCAACTGATCAGGACGATGAAGGCCGTGTTCTCACCGCCATTGGAGGCGGCACCGGGCTGGACTGGCGACATGAAGGATCCTGCAAAGGAAGGGGGCCGACCGAAGCGGGCCGGCGGCCTTGGCAGCGTCGCACAGGGCGGGCATGCCGCCAAATGGGCATTAGGGGCGCCAATCTGCCCCACTTTCACACGGCAACCGACACCGGGGGCCAACCTGTTCTAGAATTGGCAGGTTCAGAAAGCGATTCGCCCCCTACCCATGCCCTTTGTCGTCACCGAAAACTGCATCAAGTGCAAACACACCGATTGCGTGGAAGTGTGCCCCGTGGATTGCTTCCACGAAGGCCCGAACTTCCTGGTGATCGACCCGGACGAGTGCATTGACTGCACCCTCTGCGAGCCCGAGTGCCCGGTCAACGCGATCTTCCCGGAAGACGATGTTCCCGCTGGCCAGGAAGGTTTCGTCGCCCTCAATGCAGAACTGGCGAAGGAGTGGCCGGTACTGACCGTGCGCAAGGACCCGCCGGCCGATGCCGGTGAGTGGGACGGCAAGCCGGACAAGCTGAAGCTGCTGGAGCGCTGAGGCGCCGGCAGCATGGCCTTGGTAGCTGCCAACCTTGGTTGGCACACAAGCGCCGACCAATGTCGGCCTCTACCACGGCAGGTACCAACCGGCTGGCAATGAAAAGGGCGCCCAGGGCGCCCTTTTCCGTTCTTGCCTTGGTAGCTGCCAACCTTGGTTGGCACAAAGCGCCGACCAAGGTCAGCCTCTACCGCGCAGGCACGAACCCGCAGGTCCGCACCCACCGGACCGGCCGTTACGGGGCCAGCTTCGCCTTCAGTGCGGCAATCAGCTTCACCGGCGCTGCGGCGGTGGCCGGCAGGCCACGCGGGTCGACTGCGGAGATATACGCACCGGCGTCGACGGCGACCACGCGGACCAGGAAGTTGCTGCCTTCATAGGCCACGTCGTACGAGCCCAGCAGCTGCGCGCGGGTGGCGATGGTCAGACCTTCCACGCCTTCCAGCGCGGTACCGACCTTGGCGAAGGCGTCTTCCTTGGTGCCGGCAATGGTGAAGCCGGTGGCGCTGACCGCCGGAGCGGCGGCGGCCGGAGCGGCCGGCTTGGTTGCCGAGCTCAGGGTCGGCACCTGGTTGTTGCCGGCGCCTGCCGGCAGGTTCAGGTCCGGCGGCACTTCCAGCGGACGCACTTCCGGGGCCAGGGCGTAGTCGCCCTTGACGCCACGCTTGAAGCAACCGGTGGTGCCGGCAGCAGTGGCGACGGCAAGGAGCGCGAAGGACAGCACGCGAACGGCGGAAACGGATTGGCGCATGTGAATCTCCTGGATCAGACCAAGACGGAAGGTCAGTGGCTGGAAAGGGCTTCGAGGGCGGCGATATCGCCGGCGAGATGGTCGGCGGCAGGCGTGTGTGCAGCCGAAAGCGGCAGCAGTGGCAGGCGCAGATCATGACCGATGCCGATCCGACGCAACAGCGCCTTGACCGGAATCGGGTTGGATTCGACACCGCAGAAGTCGTGGAACGGCTGCAGGCGCGCATCCCAGGATTCGACGGCTTCATGGTCACGGGCAGCGGCCAGGTCGCACATCCGGCGGTAGGCGCCGGGCAGCACGTTGGAGCCGACCGAGATCAGGCCGTCCATGCCGGCCTGGATCGAACGTGCGGCAGTGCCGTCATCGCCGGTGAGCACGGCGAAGGTCGGGCTGCGCAGGTCCAGCAGCGCGCGTACGCGGCCGGTATCACCCACCGCTTCCTTGATGCCGACGATGTTCGGATGGCTGGCGAGCTCGGCCACGGTCTCCGGCAGCATGTCGCAGCCGGTACGGCCGGGCACGTTGTACAGCACCACCGGCAATCCGGCCTGGTCAGCGACCGCGCGGTAATGCGCGATCAGGCCAGCCTGGGTCGGCCGCACGTACGGCGGGGTGACCACCAGCGCGTGGGTGGCACCGAGCGCGGCGGCGCGGCGGGTCTGCTCGATGGTCTTGGCGGTGCCGGACAGGCCGGTGCCGGCCAGGACCGGAACGCGGCCGGCGATGCGTTCGACCGCGCTGGCCAGCAGCTGGTCGTACTCCGCATCGGACAGGGTGGCTGCCTCGCCGGTGGAGCCGGCAACGACAACGCCTTGGACGCCGCCCTCCAGCTGCAGGTGCAGCAGGCGCTGCCAACCGTCGGGGTCGAGTGCACCGTCGGCCCGGAAGGGGGTCGCCAGCGCGGTGATGAGGCCGGAAAGGGACAAGGACGTGCTGCTCTTGGCTGGGGAGGGAAAACGCCCGCCACGAAAGGCCGGGGGCGATCTGAATGTTACTTGCGGCGCGAAAGCACGGGCAAGTATGCTGGACACCGGTGGATCCCCGCCTCTGGCGGGCATTCAGACTAACGCATGCATTACCCGGAATCGCCTTGACCGACACCACCCCGCGCCCAGCGCCGAGCGAAAACCACCTCCTGATCAACGCCTATACGACGCATCCGGAGTCCCCCCTGTTGTCCGTCACCCGTCGCATCGCCGACAGCGGGTGCAATCTGGTGGATGCACGTCTGGCCACCGTGGGCCGCGATGTCTCGGTGACCGCGCTGGCCACCGGCTCCTGGGATTCGGTCGCCAAGCTGGAAGCGATGCTGACCCGGCTTGAGCGCGAGGAAGGCCTGAAGCTGGTCTGGTACCGCACCGAAGCCAAGCAGGCGCAGTCCAACCTGCTGCCGTACATCGTCGAGGTGATCGCCGCCGACAAGCCGGGCATCCTGTTCCAGCTGGCCGATTTCTTCGATCGCCAGGGCATCACCATCGAGACCCTGCAGAGCACGCGTTACCGCGCCATGCAGACCGGTGCGGAAATGTTCAGCGCACAGGTCACCATCGGCGTGCCGGCCAACATGCACATCGCTGCCCTGCGCGACGATTTCCTCGAGTTCTGCGACCACTTGAACCTGGACGCGATCATGGACCCGATGAAGTTCTGATTGAAACCCGGATTTTTCGCGCGCTCCTCACGGGCGCGTGGCGTTTCATGCAATTGTCGTAGAAAGAACCCAGGCTCGACAGAAGGACCTCATGAACAACGGCGATACCCTGGACAGCACCACCCTCTCCCTGCCGCTGGCCCTGTCCGGCGGCGCCCAGGCCACCCTCGGCGATTACGCCGGCCAGTGGCTGGTGCTGTACTTCTACCCCAAGGACAGCACCCCGGGCTGCACCACCGAGGGCATCGACTTCAACGCACTGCTGCCCGACTTCACGAAGGCGGGCGCGGTCGTGCTTGGCGTCTCCCGCGACTCGGTGAAGTCCCACGACAACTTCTGTGCCAAGCAGGGCTTCGCGTTCCCGCTGGTCAGTGATGCCGATGAAGCGCTGTGCACCGCCTTCGACGTCATCAAGATGAAGAACATGTACGGCAAACAGGTACGTGGCATCGAGCGCAGCACCTTCCTGATTTCCCCCGACAGCCGCATCGTGCAGTCATGGCGCAAGGTCAAGGTCGCCGGCCATGCCGACGCCGTGCTTGCCGAACTGAAGGCCCATCCCTCCAAGTGAGTCCCATCGCCCACTTTGTCCGCCACCACCCTGCCCTGCAGCAGGTCGTGGTGGTTTTTCCCTGTCCGTAACCAGGAACCGATGATGACCCGAGGCAAGCGCATCTACGTGCTGGATACCAACGTGCTGATGCACGATCCCACCGCGCTGTTCAAATTCGAGGAGCACGATGTCTACCTGCCCATGCAGGTGATCGAGGAGCTGGACAACGGCAAGAAGGGCACGACCGAAGCGAGCCGCAATGCGCGCCAGGTCAGCCGCTTCCTCAACGAGCTGGTACAGGCTTCGGGCCTGGACAACCTGGCCGAGGGCATTCCGCTGCAGCGGCCGCAGGGCCTGCAGCTGCGTGGCAAGCAGAGCGTGGGCAAGCTGCGCTTCCAGACCAGCCATTTCGACGCGGGCAAGAGCTTTGGCAAGGTCATCCCGGACAACGCCATCCTCGGCGCGATCCTGGCACTGAAGGAAGAAACGCCGGAAATTCCGGTGGTGTTCGTCTCCAAGGACATCAACCTGCGGATCAAGGCGGCCATCGCCGGCATCGTTTCGGAAGACTACGAAAACGACCGTGCTCTGGACGATTTCAGCCTGCTCTACACCGGCGCCACCGAGCTGCCGGAAGACTTCTGGAAGCGCCACGGCGACGATCTGCGCAGCTGGAGCGACAAGGGCCGCACCCACTACGAAGTCCTCGCCCAGGACGGCGAAGAGTGGTACCCGAACCAGTACGTCTACCTGCCGGGCGAAGACGAAGTCGAGCTGCGTGTCAGCAAGATCGTCGGCGATGGCAAGGTGGTGTTGTCCCTGGTCGATGACTTCCGCCACGGCAGCCACGCCGTGTGGGGCATCAGCGCGCGCAACCGCGAGCAGAACTTCGCGCTCAACGCACTGATGGACCCGGAAATCGACTTCGTCACCCTGCTCGGCACCGCCGGCACCGGCAAGACCCTGCTGGCGCTGGCCGCCGGCCTGGCGCAGACAATGGACCAGCAGCGCTACCGCGAGATCATCATGACCCGCGCCACGGTCAGCGTCGGCGAGGACATCGGCTTCCTGCCCGGTACCGAGGAAGAGAAGATGACGCCGTGGATGGGCGCGTTGACCGACAACCTGGAAGTGCTGACGCACAACCAGGAAGGCGGCACGTGGGGCCGCCAGGCGACCAACGATCTGCTCGCCAGCCGCATCAAGATCCGCTCGATGAACTTCATGCGCGGCCGTACGTTCCTGTCGCGTTACCTGATTCTGGACGAGGCGCAGAACCTGACGCCCAAGCAGATGAAGACGTTGATCACCCGTGCCGGCCCCGGCACCAAGATCGTCTGCCTGGGCAACGTCGAACAGATCGACACCCCCTACCTGACCGAAACCACGTCGGGCCTGACCTATGCGGTGGACCGCTTCAAGAACTGGCCGCACAGCGCGCACATCACGCTGCGTCGTGGTGAACGCTCGCGGCTGGCCGATTACGCGTCGGAGGTGTTGTGAACCGTTGCACCCGCCTGCTGCTGCCATCGATGGCGGTCGCCATTACCACGCTGCTCGGTGCCTGCGCGACCACGCAGGGACCGGCCAGCGTGCCGACCACCGAACGCAGCGGCCAGTCCTGGGTGGTCACCCGCCCGATCATCGCCGCGCAGGTGCTCGACACCTGCTCGCGCCCCAGCCCCGGCCGCGAGGCCGGGCGGGTCAGCGGCTACTGGGCACCGAGCCGGCAGCAGGTGGACCAGCTGGAAGCGAAGCTGGCATCGCTGGAAACGCAGGTGCCGCATGTCATGGATTTCGACCGCCAGTATGTGGGCATCGAACTGGACGGAAAGCGGGTGATCTACATCAACGCGTTCCACCTGCCTGAAGACAACAGTCTGCGGCCCGCCCGCGAAGCGGTGCGGGTCTGCGATGGTGGCGCGCAGTTCTGGGGCGCGGTCTTCGATCCGGCCAGCGGCACCTTCAACGAGCTGCAGTTCAACGGCGGCTTCGGCGGGCCCTGAGGGCCTGCCATGGGAATCCGCCTGCCCACCTGGGTCTGGATCGGCGCGGTCGCGTTGTCGTGCGTGGCCGGCATGGTCAATGTGGTCGGCTTCCTGGGTTTTGAGCACCAGGCGGTCAGCCACATGACCGGCAGCACCAGCCAGCTCGGCATGGCGCTGGCGCAGGGGGATTGGCGCGCGGTCGGCCACCTGTGGGGTCTGCTGATCGCGTTCTCCCTGGGCGCGATGGTCAGCGGGCTGCTGATCCAGGACAGCGCACTGCAGCTGGGCCGCCGCTACGGCGTAGCGCTGGCGTTGGAATCACTGTTGCTGCTGGCCGCCATTCCGCTGTTCAAGCAGCATCAGATCTGGGGCGCACTGGCAGCCGCAATGGCGTGCGGACTGCAGAACGCGATGGCCACCACCTTCAGTGGTGCCGTCGTACGCACCACCCATCTCAGCGGCATGTTCACCGACCTCGGCATCGGCCTCGGCCACGTGCTGCGCGGACTGCCGCTGCAGATACGACGCCTGACCCTGAGCGGCCTGATCATCAGCGGCTTCCTCGCGGGCGGCGTCATCGGCGCCTGGCTGTTCGTGCGCTGGCAGTACGACGCCCTGCTCGCCCCTGCCCTGCTGACCGGACTGACCGGCCTGGGCTATGTGTTCTACCAGCAGTGGGCACGCTGGCGGCGGTGAACATGGCGTCATCCACACATGGCGTGGATCTACGTTGTCCCTCCGATCATTTCCGCGATATCCACGCATGGCGTGGATCTACTGACCGTCACCGGGACGCTGTCGAAGGCGGGGCGGTGTCGGATTGCGGGGTGTCCGCGCCATGGATGGCGCGGCCAAGCCTACAGGGACGTACTTGCGGCGTCCCCGCAATCCGACACCGCCACGCCCTCCCACGGAATGCACGCACGCTGTTGCTGTTGCTTGCGCAGTGGCCTCTGCAGGTGCAGGGCGCAGCCCTGCCGAACACCCCCTCAACGCAGGCGGATCAGCAGGCTGCCACCAGCACAGATCGTCGCCAGCCACGCCACGCCCTGCCATCCCCACTGCGCCAACGCCAGGCTGCCCAATGCACCGCCGCCTGCCATGCCGACGAACATACCGGTGAACAGCAACGCGTTGAGGCGACTGCGTGCCGGCGGCACCAGGCCGTAGACCAGGGTCTGGTGCGCGACCAGCGCCGACTGGAAACCGAAATCGAACAGCAACGCGCTGACCACCAGCAACGGCAGCAGCGCAGTGGCCGGCAGCCATGACTCGGCCAGCAACAAGGCAAAGCCTGCCAGCGCGACGGCGATCGCCAACCGCGCTACCGCAGGGCTGCCCAAGCGATCGGCGAAGCGGCCAGCAACGGGCGCAGCCAATGCACCCGCAGCACCGGCAATACCGAACGCACCCGCGGCGGCACTGCCCAGACCCAGGCGTGCGTGCAGCATCAGCGCCAGCGTCGACCAGAACGCACTGAAGCCCACCGCCAGCAGCGACTGGCTGGCCACGGCGCGACGCAACTGCGGCTGCTCGCGCCACAGCGCCAGCAACGAGCCCAACAGCGCGGGGTAGCGCAGCGTGCTGGTCGCGGCGAAGTGCGGCAGTGCCCGTGCCATCACCGCGCCCATCGCCAGCACCGAGAGCGCCGCCAGGCCGAACTGCACGCGCCAGCCCCAGGCTTCGGCCACCACGCCGCTGACCACGCGCGACAGCAGGATGCCCAGCAGCAGGCCGGTCATTACCCTGCCCACCACCTGCCCACGCTGCGCATCCGGCGCCAGCACCGCAGCGGCCGGCACGATGTCCTGCGCCAGCGTGGCCATCAGCCCGACCAGCAGGCTGGCAACAAGCAGCCCAGGCAACTGGCCGGCCAAGGCCGCCGCACCCAGGGCCAACGCCAACAGCACCGACTTCAGCAGGATCAGGTTGCGCCGGTCGAAGCGGTCGCCCAGCGGAGCCAGCAGCAGGATGCCCAGCGCATAACCCAGCTGGGTCAGGGTCGGCACCAGGCCCACGGCGCGCTCGCCCGCGCCCAGATCCTGGGCGATCAGGCCCAGCATCGGCTGGCTGTAGTAGAGCGAGGCCACCGAGAAGCCCGCGCCGGCGGCCATGGCCAGCACCAATGATGGGGCGGGCGCAGCGCTGGGCGCAGTGGTGATGGTTGAGAGCGAGGGAGTGGACATGGGGGCATCCGGGAAAGAAGTGGAGCGTAGCTTGACCATATTCGCGACACGTCTGTAGTAGGCTCACTTACATACTTGTCATACGTAATACGCATGAACGATCTTGCTTTGGGTGGCGACCGCCTGGACCTGCTGCGCACTTTCCTGCGCATCGTGGACAGCGGCAGCCTTTCTGCTGCTGCCCTGCAACTGGGTACCACCCAGCCCACCGTCAGCCGTCGGCTTCAAGCCCTGGAGCGGCAACTGGGCCTGCGCCTGCTGCAACGGTCCACCCACGGCCTGCTGCTGACCGAGGACGGCCAGCGCTGCCAACGCCATGCGCAGCGGGTGGTGGACGAATGGGAAGCGCTGCAGGCCGAGCTGCACGGCCAGGCCCAGATGCTCAGCGGGCGCCTGCGGGTGATGGTGCCGCACGCATTCGGCCAGGCGCAGCTGCTGCCGACCATGCTCGATTTCCTCGCCCAGCATCCACAGTTGAGCCTGGAGTGGATCCTTGAGGACCGCCGTCCGGACTTCATCGCCGAAGGCATCGACTGCGCGGTGCGGGTCGGCACGGTCGATGAACCGCGCATGGTCGCCCTGCCGCTGGCCGAAGTACCGCGCATCGTGGTGGCCGCACCCTCGCTGGCCGACGCGGGTTCGATCACCACGCCCGAACAGGCGCAGGCATTGCCGTGGACCTCGCTGGTCACCTACTACCGCGAACGTCTGTTGCTGCACGACGCGCAAGGCCGCGCACACACGCTGTCGATCACGCCACGCCTGCTCAGCGACAACCTGTTCGTGGTGCAGCAGGCTGCACGTGCTGGCTTGGGCGCGGCGGTGGTTTCGGCTTGGCTGGTGGCCGACGATCTGGCCGAAGGACGGCTGGTGCAGCTGCTGCCGGACTGGCAGGCACCGCCGCTGCCGGTGCACCTGGTGTTCCCTGCGGCGCGACAGCAACCCCTGCGCCTGCGCGCCTTCATCGACGCGATGAAAGCCGCGCTGCCGCAACTGCATGGCATGCGGCCGGCACCGCGCTAGGCGCTGCCGGCCACATCACCGCGGGCGTGGTTCTACTTCGCCGCGGCATTCCAGCCAGCGACCTTGGCCTTGGTGTCGGCCAGCATCCTGTCCAGCGCCGCGCGATCGTACACATCGCCGCGCAGGATCACGCTGTCGATCTTTTCGGTGGCGGCGATGTCCTGCAACGGATTGGCGGTCAGCAGTACCAGATCGGCGGCTTTGCCCGTGGCAACACCGCCATAGCGCTGCATCTGGCCGAACCAGGCCGGGCCGGAGCGGGTCGCGGCCGACAGCGCCTGCGGTGCACTCAGACCTTCCTTCACGAACAGCTGCAGCTCCTGGTGCAGGCCGATACCCGGATAGTTGAACGAGTTGAGGAAGCCCGCATCGGTACCGGCGATGATCGTCACCCCCGCTTCCTGCAGCAGCGGCAGCACTGCGGCCACCTGGTGGTACTGCGCATGGCGCGCTTCGATCTGCGCGGGCGTCGCCTTTGCAGCGCGCCCCACGCGCCAGGTATAGGTCGCACGCAGGCCCGGGCCGATGTAAGCCAGATATGGGTCGTTGGCGTGGTCGTCCTGGTCGAGGAAGTCGAGGATACGGCCGCCGTTGAGCGTGGGCGTCACGAATACGCCGCGCTTGGCGAAATCACGATAGGCATGCAGCGCGGTTTCGCGATCGAAGCTGGCGTCGAGCCGGCGGTTGGCCTCGGCGCGGTCGATGCGCCCGGCGCCGAAATCGGCGGCGATCTGCGCTTCATCCTTGCTGCCAGCCTTGAAGGCATAGTCCAGGTGTTCGATCGAGGCCAGGCCTGCATCCACTGCCTGTTCCACCGTCAACGCCATCGGAATATGGCCTGAGGCCTTGAAACCCGCCTTGCGCGCGGCGCTGGCCGAGTACAGGAACAGCTCCGGGGTCAGCGTGCTGTCGGTGATCTTCACGAAGTCGACCTTGTCGTGCTGCAGGCGCTCGATCGCCTCGTCCGCGTCGGCCTTGCTGCCCACCTCGATCGTGCCTTTCCAGACCGGCTTGATGCCTTCGATCTTCGCACCGGACGTCAGCAGGCGCGGGCCGAACAGCGTGCCGTTGGCGATTTCACCGCGCCACTGCAGTACCTGCTGCGGAAGATCCCCGGAGCAGTCACGGATCGTGGTGATGCCGTGGGCGATGTACAGCGGCAGCAGCGCCTTGTTCTCTTCCACCAGCGCCGGGCCGCCACCGAAGTGCACGTGCATGTCCCACAAGCCCGGAATCAGGTACTTGCCCTTGGCGTCGATCTGGCGGCTGGTACTCCACTGGCTGCGCACCTGCGCATCGGGACCGACCGCGACGATGTCCTCGCCACGGATGACCACGCTCTGCCCGGGCATGCTGCGTGCGTGCTCGACATCGACCACCGTGGCGTTGCGGATCAGCAGATCGGCGCGTTCGGCGGCAGACGCCGACAGCGGCGCAACGGCAAGAAGGATTGCAAGGGACAACGGACGGGAACGGAACATGGAGAGCATCCTGGTGGGCACGGCAGCGTGCGGGTGGAAGGGGCGGTTGTCAGCGCGTCGCGCCGTGCTGGCGCAGCAGGGTTTCGATGTTGGTGTAGCCGCGTTGCCTGGCATGCGCCAGCGGCGTTACGCCGTCGCCATCGGCAAGCTCGGGGTTGGCACCGGCGTCCAGCAGCAGTTGCACGATCTGCACGTGGCGCGGGCCGCCATCGCCAAGCAGGATCGCCTCCAGCAGCGCCGTCCAGTGCAGGCGATTGACATGGTCAACGGCCACGCCGGCGCGCAGCAGCGTACGCACAGTGGTGACATGACCACGTTCGGCAGCAGGAATCAGCGCGGTACCGCCATAACGGTTGGTGCTGTGCAGGTCTGCGCCGTGCGCGAGCGTCAGCGCCAGGATCTCATCCAGCCCGCGCGCGCCAGCGTACAGGTAGGCGCTGTCCTGCATCGCGTCCTTGGCATTGACGTCGGCGCCGGCCTCGATCAGCTCACGCGCCGCGTCCACGTTGTTGCCGTGGGTGGCCAGCAGCAGGGCCGTGCGGCCTTGGCGGTCACGGGCTTCCAGATCGGCACCCGCGTCCAGTGCCTCGCGCACGGCCTCGACATCGCCGCGCCCGGCGGCATCGCGCAGCTGCGCATCGGCGTCGCTTCGGGAAGTCGCCGTGCACGCCGGGATCACCATGGCCAGCAGGAACAGCAACAGCATGCGACCCAATGCCGAACGGCGCTGGCGGGAGCGAGGGTGGTGCATCGTGACTCTCCTCATGCGCGATGGCGCCGGCCATTGCCGGCCCCTGCCCTGCATGGTAGAAGTCGGCACGGGTATCCAGAAGTGAAATGTTCAAATGCAAGACAGTGCCAAATCGAATAGAACAGTGTTCGAACTGGACCTGCTGCGGGCCCTGGTGATGGTCGCCGACTGTGGCAGCTTCACCACCGCGGCCACCCGCCTGCATTCGACCCAGTCCACGGTCAGCCAGAAGGTGAGGCGGCTGGAGGAACTGGCCGGGCATCGCCTGCTCGAGCGCGGCCACCGCGACGTGCACCCCACCGATGCCGGGCACACCCTGCTGGGTTACGCCCGACGGATGCTGGATCTGAACGAGGAGCTGGCACAGGCATTGGCCGGCGCCACCGTGGAGACCGCGGTGCGCATCGGTGTGCCGGAGGACTTCGTCAACGCTCAGACCACGCGCATGCTCGCCGCCTTCAGCCGCCGCCACCCGCAGGTCAAGCTGGAAATCAGCAGCGGCCTCAGCCGTGATCTGGCCCACGGCTTCGACCATGGCGAGCTGGACCTGGTGCTGGTCAAGCAGCGTCGCAACACCCGCCAGGCCGTGCATTGTCGGCGTGAACCCATGCACTGGATCGACAGCCTGCGCAGCAGCAGCCTGCAGCAGGACCCGCTGCCACTGGTCACCTTCCCGCCACGCGGGCTGTACCGCGACGAGATGATCCAGGCCGTCGAAGCGCTGGGCCTGCGCTGGCGCATCGCGTTCACCAGTTCCTCGTTGAGCGGCATCCAGGGTGCGGTGGCGGACGGCATCGGCATCAGCCTGCTGCCACGTCGCGCGGTCAACCGCGAACACCGCATCATCGATGGCGAGCGCGACCTGCCGGTGGTCGACAACTACGAGATCGGCCTGCTGCATCGCGCCGATGCCGATGACGCGGTGCGTGCACTGGCCGCTGAACTCTGGCGGCAGGTGCAACGCGAGCCGGAATAGTCGGCAGGGCTACGCCCTGCACCCATTGGTAGTGCCGGCCGCTGGCCGGCAACCTCAACAGCCGAAGCAACATCAACAGCAACAGCAGGCTTCCTGAGGGATGGCGGGGTGGGTCCGGTGGCAGGGGCCGCTGCAAGTACGTCCATGTAAGCTCGGTCGCCGCATCCATGCGGCTCACGCCCCTGCCACCGGACCCACCCCGCCTTCGATAGATTCCCGCGATCTGTGGGAATGGCATGGCCTACTCTTGGTGGGTGTCGACCTTGGTCGACACGTAGATCCACGCCATGCGTGGATGCTCTTCGACCAGATATCGAAATATTCGATTTCGATGGAGATTCATCCACGCATGGCGTGGATGTGCCAGATGACGGGAAGCTGTCGAAGGTGGGGCGGTGTCGGATTGCGGGGTGTCAGCCGCATGGATGCGGCTGCCAAGCCCCCATGGATGGGTTTACGGCGTCCCCGCAGTCCGACACCGCCCCGCCATCCCACGGAATGCGGCTTTGGCTTTGGCTTTGGCTTTGGCTTTTGATCTGGCCTCTGCGGGTGCAGGGCGCAGCCCTGCCGACCTTTGCCACTTGCGGTGGCAAGCCCTGCCCACTAGCCTTCGGCGGTCGTTCACCACCCAAGGATCGCCCGTGAAACACCGTCATCTCCTGCTGGCCGCGGCAATCGCCGCCGCTACGCTGGCCCTGGCCGCCTGCAAGAAGGAAGCTGCCCCAGGCACCGATACCGCCAGCAGCAGCGCACCGGCCGGCGAAACCGCTGACCAGTTCGTGGCCCGCATCAATGCCGAATTCAAGGCGGCCTACCCGGAGATGACCTCGGCCCAGTGGCTGTCCTCCACCTACATCAACGGTGATTCAGAGCGCATCGCGGCCAAGGCCAACGAGCGTTCCCTGACCCAGCTCAACAGCTGGATCGAGCAGGCCGGCAAGTTCGACGGCAAGCCGATGAGCGAGGACAGCAAGCGCGCGATCCACCTGCTGAAACTGATGTCGTCGATGCCGGCACCGCGCGACCCGGCCAAGCTGGCCGAACTGACCCAGATCGCCACCCGCATGGAAGGCAGCTACGGCGCAGGCAAGTACTGCACCGACGCCAACGATCCGAACTCCTGCCGCCAGCTGGGCGAGCTGGAGCAGGTGCTGGCGCGCAGCCGCGACTATGACCAGCAGCTCGATGCCTGGCAGGGCTGGCACAGCACCACCAAGAGCATGCGCGGTGACTACCAGAAGTTCGTCGGCCTGGTGAATGAAGGTGCCAAGGGCATGGGCTTCACCGATGCCGGGCAGATGTGGCGCAGTGGCTATGACATGCCGCCGGAGCAGATCGGCCCGGAAACCGATCGCCTGTGGGAACAGGTCAAGCCGATGTACGAGCAGCTGCACTGCTATGCGCGCGGCAAGCTGGACAAGACCTATGGCAAGGACAAGGCCGAGGTGGGCAACGGCCTGATCGCCGCGCACCTGATGGGCAACATGTGGCAGCAGGACTGGTCCAACCTGTGGGACCAGCTGGAACCGTACCCGGGCGCCGGCAGCCTGGACATCACCGCGGCGCTGGAAAAGCAGTACCAGACCAACCTGAGCGCGGCGCTGGCCAAGGCCGGCAAGGATGCGAACGTGGCCGCGCAGTACAAGGCACAGCGCGAAGCCGAACTGCGCACGGCCAAGCAGATGACCGAGCGTGCGCAGGACTTCTACGTGTCGCTGGGCATGCCGTCGTTGCCGCAGTCGTACTGGGACAAGACCCAGTTCATCAAGCCCGACGACCGCGACGTGGTCTGCCACGCCAGTGCCTGGGACATGAACATGGAAGGCGACGTGCGCACCAAGATGTGCATCAAGCCCAACGAAGAGAACTTCACCACCATCTACCACGAGCTGGGCCACATCTATTACGACCTGGCCTACAACCCGCTGCCGCCGCTGTTCCAGGGCGGTGCCAACGATGGCTTCCATGAAGCGATCGGCGACACCATCGTGCTGGCGATGACGCCGAAGTACCTCAGTTCGATCGGGCTGGTCGACGCGCCGACCGAGAGCCGCGAAGCGGTCATCAACAACCAGATGCGCATGGCGCTGTCGGGCGTGTCGTTCCTGCCGTTCGGGCTGATGATCGACCGCTGGCGCTGGGGCGTGTTCGATGGTTCGATCACCGCAGACAACTACAACAAGGCCTGGTGGGACCTGAAGGCCAAGTACCAGGGCGTGGCACCGGCCAGCACCCGTGGTGAAGAGTTCTTCGATCCGGGCGCCAAGTACCACGTGCCGGGCAACACCCCGTACACCCGCTACTTCCTGGCGCGCATCCTGCAGTTCCAGTTCTACAAGGGCCTGTGCGATGCCTCCGGCTTCAAGGGCCCGCTGCACGAGTGCACCTTCTACGGCAACAAGGAAGCCGGCCAGAAGTACTGGGCGATGCTGAGCAAGGGCGCCAGCCAGCCGTGGCAGGCCACGCTGAAGGAACTGACCGGCTCGGACAAGCTCGATGCCGGCCCGATGATCGAGTACTTCAGCCCGGTCAACGCCTGGTTGAAGCAGCAGAACGAAGGCCAGATGTGCGGTTGGCAGGCCAACGCGGCACCGGCAGCGGCGGCGAAATGAAAGAAGGGGCGGGTACGCGAGGATCCGCCCCTTTTGATCCGGTAGCGCCGGGCCATGCCCGGCGACTTTTCATCACACCGCTGCGCTCGCCGGGCATGGCCCGGCGCTACCCGCGATGACGATCAGTTGCTCTTCTTCGCCGCCAGCTGCGCGGCCAGGGCGGCCTTGAATTCCTCGAAGGTCTGACCCTTCTCGTTGGCTTCGGCCTGCGCTGCATCGCGCAGCGCATCCGAATAGATCAAGCGCACCGGCGTGCCCTGCCGTTCGTGCAGTTCACCGGCCTGCATGATCAGCGCCAGCACCTGCGCCGCACTTTCGCTCTGGCCGGCAATGCGGCCATCCATGCCCAGCACCCATTCGCCATCGCGACGGACGACGCCGGCCAGCAGCGTGCGCTGGCTGTCGCGCAGTTCGGCGTGCGGCTCGACGGGCGAGGCAGTGGCGGCGGCCTTGTTGGCAGCCTGCTGTTCCTGGCGACGGCGCTGGTCGCGGCGGGATTTGGAAGAGGTCGACATCAGTGGGGCTTGCATTGCGGGGGCGCAAGGATAACCCACGCCCCCTGCATGCTGGTTCACACCGCTACGGCATCCACTCAGTCCAGCACCCGCCCCTGCCGCCAGTAGCCCATGAAAGTGATCGCGCGGCGATCCAGGCCGCAGTCCTTCACCAGATACCGGCGGATCGCCATCACCGCGCCGGCCTCGCCCGCCACCCAGGCATACATCGCGCCGTCCGCACTGGCATCAGCCTGCTCCCACAGGATCTGCGCGTCGACGTCGATCTCGTCCAGTTCTGCGCCCTCGGCCACGGCCGAGGCCGCCGCCAGCCGCGCCTGCACGGCCTGCAGCAACCGCTGCCCATGAACCTCCTGCCCGCGCGGCAACCACACCAGTTCGGCCGTGGCCGGTGCCTTCAATGGCACCGCATCGCCCGCCTGGGCGATCTCCAGCAGGGCCAGCGTGCGCGGCGGATCGGCCAGCCCGGCCAGTTCCTCGAGGATGCCGGCCACTGCCGGCAATGCCGTCTCATCGGCCACCAGCAACACCTGGCCAACCCCGGCTGGCGGCTTCCATTCCCAGCCTTCGCTGCTGTCCGCGCAGTCGGCGTCAGGGGCCAGCAGCACCACCCGGTCGCCCGGCCGTGCGTGCGTGGCCCAGCGCGAGGCCGGTCCGGTCTCGCCATGCAGCACGAAGTCGACGTCGACCTCGCACTCCTCGGCGCGCAGTTGGCGGATGGTAAAGGTGCGCATCGGCGGCCGCGCGTCATCGGGCAGTGCCCGGTAACGGGCGTACCAGTCTTCGCCGCTGGGCACGTCCGGCGCATCCTGGCCGGGCAAGGGGAAGAACACCTTGATGCGTTGGTCCGGGCCTTCGGTCTTCATGCGCGCTACGTCGGCGCCGGTGAACACCATGCGGTCCAGGGAAGGAGAAAGAACGCGGCGCTCCTTCAGCGCCACCTCGAACAGGCGGTAGGTCTGCTGCGCAGCCATGCGGGTACCTCATACGACGACATCGGAATGGCTGGCTGTCGTGCATCCACGAACCGGCTCGCTGGAAACCCCAGCCTAATCCCTGCTCCCGGCGCCGCAACGGGCCCGCGCGTGATGGCGCACCCTACCCCTGCGCGACGCTCAAAGCGCCGTGCCGGCTGCCTCTGCTGCGCGCTCGCGCTGGTGCTCCCAGTACCAGAACACGAAGCCGGCCGCGAAGAAGGCCGCCTGTCCCATTGCCAGATGCAGCGGGCTGTCGTGCAGCAGTGGCGATACCACGCCGGCCACCACGGTGCTGATCATCAGCTGCACGAAGGCCTGCAGCGACGAGGCCAGGCCGCGCTGCTGCGGATACATGTCCAGCACTGCCAGCGCCAGGATCGGGAAGATCAGCGCCATGCCCATGCCGCCGAGGAAGATCGGCATCACCGCCCACGGCAGCGCGAACTGCGGCGCCAGGCTGACGTAGCCGATGTTCAACACGGCAGAGACCGCGCACAAGGTAAAGCCCAGGGCCACCTGCCGCGTCGGTGTGCTGTGCCCGGCCATGCGCCCGGACAGGAACGAACCGGTGGTCATGCCGCCGATGGTGGGAATGAACAGCCAGGCAAAGCCGCCTTCACCCAGATGCAGGTGCTGCATCACGATGGCCGGCGCCGAGGAGATGTACAGGAAGATGCCGCCAAACCCGATGCTGCCAGCCAGTGCCAGGCGCAGGAAACGCGGGTTGAAGCCGATGCGTACGTAATCGCGCATCAACGTGCGTGGCGACAGTGCGACCCGTGCCTCCGCCGGATGGGTTTCCGGCAGGAAGCGCGCGGTGGCCGCCAGCAGCACCAGCGCGAATACCACCAGGAACCAGAAGATCAGCGGCCAGCCGGCACCGCTGAGCAGGATCCAGCCGCCGATGATCGGCGCGATGGCCGGGGCGATACCGAACAGCATCGACACCTGGCTCATCAGCCGCTGCGCGTCGTGGCCGTGGTACAGATCGCGGATCACCGCGCGGCCGACGATCATGCCGACACCGGCAGACAGGCCCTGCAGTGCGCGGAACGCCAGCAGCGTGGTCAGGTCGGTGGACAACGCACAGCCAACCGAGGCACCGACGAAGATCACCAGGCCGCCGAGGATCACCCGCTTGCGTCCCCACGCATCGGACAGCGGGCCGTGGGCCAGGCTCATCAGGCCGTAGAACAGCAGGTAGACGCTGATGGTCTGCTGCACCGCCACCTCGTCCACCGCCAGGCGCTGGGCCAGCTGCGGAAACGCAGGAAAGATGGTGTCGATCGAGAACGGACCGAACATGGCCAGGCCAGCGAGCAACAGGGCCATGCGGCGGGTGGAAGGAGCAACAGCGGCGGTCATCGGGCAAGCGTCCGGCAGGGCCATGCGTGACACGCACGGCGGGCGCCGATCCCCTGCAGCAGGGACGGCGCCAGATGAATACGAGAATCCGACCATCATAGGTGGGGAATGCGTGCGACGCCATGCACGGGTGCACAGAACGCACGCCCGGGCCATCGGCCATTCAGGCCTGTGAGGCCGCTCCGGGCCACCGTCGGGCACCGGCAAGAGGCTATAATCGGCGGGCAACACGGTGGGAGAAGCAGGTCACCGCTGCCGAAGGCGCAACGCCCGTAATCGCTCAGGCCCGATACCACCCGTAACAGAACTCTGGAGAGACCGGTTCGATCCGGCGCCGAAGGGGCACGAAGCTGCGGTTTTCCGCGCTTTTAAACTCTCAGGCAAAAGGACAGAGGGGCGCCCGCAGACCGCCGACCGGCGGCTTGTGCCCGTGCGTGTGCCCTTTCCTGACGGATCCTTCGCCATGTCCCAGAACACCCCTTCCCTGCGTGAGCTCGAGCACCATTCGGCGTTCGTCGAGCGCCACATCGGCCCCAACGATGCCGAGATCGCGCAGATGCTCGGCGTCATCGGCCACGCATCGCTGGATGCGATGACCGATGCCATCGTCCCGGCCAAGATCAAGTCGCCGGCACCGCTGGCGCTGCCGGAGTCGATCACCGAAGTGCAGGCGCTGGCGAAGATCCGCGCGATCGCCGACAAGAACACCGTGCTGCGCAGCTTCATCGGCCAGGGCTATTACGGTACCCACACGCCGAACGTGATCCTGCGCAACATCCTGGAAAACCCGGCCTGGTACACCGCCTACACCCCGTACCAGGCGGAAATCTCGCAGGGCCGCATGGAAGCGCTGATCAACTTCCAGACCCTGTGCGCCGACCTGACCGGCATGGAAATCGCCAACGCCTCGCTGCTGGACGAAGCCACGGCCGCCGCCGAAGCGATGACCCTGGCCAAGCGCTCGGCCAAGTCGAAGTCGGACACCTTCTTCGTGCACGACGCCGTGCACCCGCAGACGCTGGAACTGCTGCGCACCCGCGCCGAGCCGATGGGCATCGTGCTGCGCGTGGGCACTCCGGCCGAAGCGCTGGAAGCAGAAGCCTTCGGCCTGCTGCTGCAGTACCCGGATACCTTCGGCCAGGTCGGCGACTACAAGGCGCTGGTCGATGCCGTGCACGCGCGCGGCGGCCTGGTGGCCGTGGCTACCGACCTGCTGGCACTGACCCTGCTGACCGCCCCGGGCGAATGGGGTGCGGACATCGTGGTCGGCAACAGCCAGCGTTTCGGCGTGCCGTTCGGTTTCGGTGGCCCGCATGCTGCGTTCATGGCCTGCCGTGACGCGTACAAGCGTTCGATGCCGGGCCGCCTGATCGGCGTCTCGATCGACGCGCAGGGCAACCCGGCCTACCGCCTGACCCTGCAGACCCGCGAGCAGCACATCCGCCGCGAGAAGGCCACCTCCAACATCTGTACCGCACAGGTGCTGCTGGCAGTGATGGCCTCGATGTACGCCGTCTACCACGGTCCGGAAGGCCTGACCCGCATCGCCCGCCGCACCCATCGCCTGGCCGCGATCCTGGCCAGCGCGCTGCGCACCGCCGGTGTGCAGGTCGGTGCCGACTTCTTCGACACGCTGCACGTCACCGGTGTCGACGCCGACGCGATCCATGCCAAGGCCCGTGCTGCCGGCTACAACCTGCGTGCGATCGACAGCAGCTCGGTAGGCATCAGCCTGGACGAGACCACCACCCGCGCCGACATCGTCGCCGTGGGCGCGCTGTTCGGTGCCAACGTTGATGTGGACGCGCTGGATGCCAGCACCGCCGACGCGCTGCCGGCCGGCCTGCTGCGCCAGTCCGCGTTCCTGACCCACCCGGTGTTCAACACCCACCACAGCGAGCACGAACTGCTGCGCTACCTGCGTTCGCTGGCCGACAAGGACCTGGCGATGGACCGCACGATGATCCCGCTGGGCTCGTGCACCATGAAGCTCAACGCCACCGCCGAAATGATCCCGGTGACCTGGCCGGAGTTCTCGCAGATCCACCCGCTGGTGCCGGCCGAGCAGGCGCTGGGCTACAAGGAACTGATCGATTCGCTGGAAGCGATGCTGGTCGAGTGCACCGGCTACGACGCGGTCAGCCTGCAGCCGAACTCCGGTGCGCAGGGCGAGTACGCCGGCCTGCTGGCGATCCGCGCCTACCACCGCTCGCGTGGCGAAGATCACCGTGACATCTGCCTGATTCCGGATTCGGCGCACGGCACCAACCCGGCCTCGGCACAGATGTGCGGCATGAAGGTCGTGGTCACCAAGACCGATGCCAACGGCAACGTCGACGTCGAGGACATCCGCCTCAACGCCGAGAAGTACAGCGACCGCCTGGCTGCGATCATGATGACCTACCCGTCCACGCACGGCGTGTTCGAGGAAGAGGTGGTGGAGATCTGCGAGATCATCCACAAGCACGGCGGCCAGGTGTACACCGACGGTGCCAACATGAACGCCCTGGTCGGCGTGGCCAAGCCGGGCAAGTGGGGTTCGGACGTTTCGCACCTGAACCTGCACAAGACCTTCTGCATCCCGCACGGCGGCGGCGGCCCGGGCGTTGGCCCGTGTGCGGTCAAGTCGCACCTTGCCCCGTTCCTGCCGGGCAAGCTGGGTGACAACGGCCCGGTCGGCATGGTCAGCGCCGCCAGCTTCGGCAGCGCCTCGATCCTGCCGATCAGCTGGATGTACATCGCGATGATGGGCACCGAAGGCCTGCGCAAGGCCACCCAGGTCGCCCAGCTCAACGCCAACTACATCGCCAAGCGCCTGGCCCCGCACTTCAAGACCCTGTACACCGGTCGCAACGGCCTGGTCGCGCACGAGTGCATCCTGGACGTGCGTCCGCTGGAGAAGACCAGCGGCATCGGTGCTGAAGATGTGGCCAAGCGCCTGATCGACTTCGGCTTCCATGCCCCGACCCTGAGCTTCCCGGTGGCCGGCACGCTGATGGTCGAGCCGACCGAAAGCGAATCGCTGCACGAGCTGGACCGCTTCATCGACGCGATGATCCAGATCCGCGAAGAGATCACCGCGATCGAAGACGGCCGCCTGGACCGCGAGGACAACCCGCTGAAGAACGCGCCGCACACCGCCACGGCGGTGACCGCCAGCGAATGGACCCACGCCTACCCGCGCGAGCTGGCCGCCTTCCCGCTGCCGAGCCTGAAGCTGCAGAAGTACTGGCCGCCGGTGGCACGCGTCGACAACGTGTACGGCGACAAGAACGTGATGTGCGCCTGCATCCCGGTAGATGCCTACAAGGACGATGAAGTCGAGGCGTAAGCCTTCGCGGTATCGGTAGAAGAACGGCCCGCGCAAGCGGGCCGTTTTCCTTTCCAGTAGATCCACGCCATGCGTGGATGCTCTGCCATCACGGATCCGGCACCTGCCCCAGGCTCAACTGCCACGACACGCCGAAGCGGTCCTGCACCCAGCCATAGCGGCTGCTGAACTCGTAGTCGCCCACCGGCATCAGCCAGTGCCCGCCGTCGCCCAGCACGCGAGCTGCACGCTCGAACGATTCGGCACCCGCACATTCCACGAACAGCGACATCGAGGGCGTGAACGTGAAGTCGTGCACATCCAGGCTGTCGAAGCACAGGTAGTGGGTGCCGCCGAGCAGGAAAATGGCCTGGCGGACCTGGCCGGGCACGCCCGCGCCCGCCGCGTCAGGGTGGCGCTGCAGGGCCAGCAGGCGGAATTCGGCGAAGGCTTCGGCGTACAGGGCCAGCGCGGCTTCGGCTTGGCCGGTGAACATCAGGAAGGGACGGCTGCGCAGCATGCGGTGCTCCCGTTCGTCGGGCCGGTGTGGCCCACGCGATCAGCATCGCACGCGGGATGTATGCCTTCTGTAGAGCCGAGCCCATGCTCGGCTGACGCCTGCCCGAACAGCAGCCGACCGTAGGGTCGGCTCTACAGAATCAAGCCTCGCGCATGCGCCGGGCAATGGCGCTGCTGGCCGCGATGGCCGCCGTCAGCGCCACCATCGACAGGAACTGCAGGCGCGTATGCGCCTCACTCAGCAACAGGCCGAAGATCAACGCAAGGATGCCCAGCGCGCACACGGTCAGCCACGGGAAGCCGGCCATGCGGAACGGCAGGCGCGTGCCCAGGCGGTCGGCGCGACGGCGCAGCACCAGCTGCGAAACCAGCGACAGCGTCCACACCAGCAGACAGGTGGAACCGACGATGTTCAGCAGTACCGGCAACACCTTGTCCGGGAACAGCAGTTCCATGATGGTGGCAGCGAAACCGAACAGGACGCTGGCCAGCACCGCGATCACCGGCACCTGGCGCGGGTCGGTCCAGCCCAGCACGGCCGGTGCTTCGCGGCGTTGCGCCAGCGAATACATCATGCGCGAGGCGCCGTAGAGATTGGCATTGAGCGCCGACAGCAGGGCGATCACTGCGATCAGGGTGATGGCCGTGGCCGCACCCGGGATGTTGGCGACATCGAGAACCGCGGCGAACGGCGATTTCAACGCTTCGCTGGTCCACGGCACCACGGCGATGATCACGCTCAGCGAACCGATGTAGAACACCAGGATGCGCCAGGCCACGGTGCGGATGGCACGGGCGATGCTGCGCTCGGGGTCTTCGGTTTCCGCCGCCGCAACGGCCACGATCTCGGTGCCGCCGAAGGCGAACACCACCACCAGCAGCGCCGCACCGATACCGGCCAGGCCCTTCGGTGCGAAGCCACCGTGCTCGGTGAAGTTGCTCAGGCCCGGCGAGGCCACCTGCGGCAGCCAGCCCATCAGCAGCGCCACGCCAACGGCGATGAAGGCCAGGATAGCCGCCACCTTGAGGATGGCGAACCAGAATTCGAACTCACCGAAGTTCTTCACCCCGAGCAGGTTGATCGCGGTGAAGAACAGCATGAATGCCAGTGCCGCCATCGGGACCGGCACCACCGGCCAGACCGTGGCCAGCAACCCGGCCGCGCCCACCGCCTCGGCGGCGATGACGATGACCAGCTGCACCCACCACAGCCAACCCACGGTGGCGCCCGCGGTGGCGCCCATGGCATCGGCTGCATACACCGAGAACGCACCGCTGGTCGGTTTGGCGGCGGCCATTTCGCCCAGCGCGTTCATGACGATGATCACCAGCGCGCCGGCCACCAGGTAGGACACCAGCACTGCCGGGCCGGCCGCCTGCACGCCCACGCCGGAGCCGAGGAACAGGCCGGCGCCGATGGCGCTACCCAGCCCCATCATGATCAGCTGGCGTGGCTTGAGCGAATGGCCGAGGCGGGAGGGCGAAGCGGTCTGATCGGGAGTGGCGGGCATCGGCAGGGCTGGCGGCGGCGACAAGGGCGACACCTTACCGTGTCCAGCCGCCGCGGGGATAGGCACAGCGCAGCAGGGAACTCAGGCCGGTACCGGCTCGCCGACATTCCCACCAATACGGGCGCGGTAGGCGCGCGGCGAGAAACCGGTTTCAGCCTTGAACTTGCGGGTGAACGCGCTCTGGTCGCTGAAACCGCAGGCCTGGCCGATGCAGGCGATGCTCTCGTTGCCATGCAGCAGGTGCATGGCCATCTGGATCCGCAGCCGGGTCAGCACCTGCTGCGGGGTCATCTGGAACACCTTGCGGAAGCTGCGCTCCAGCTTGGACAACGAGAATCCGGTGATGTCCAGCAGGGTCTGCATCCGCACGTTCTCGGCGTAGTGCGTATTGAGATGGGCCAGGGCCAGCCGCAGCTGCTCGTACTGGGTGCCCAGGCTGTCCTTCTGGCCGAGGTCGCGGGAGATGCCGATCAGCCCTTCGACCTGCCCGTCGACCACCAGCGGTCGCTTGCAGGTCAGGCACCAGCCCGGTTCGCGGTTGGCGAACAGATGCAGTTCCATCAGGTTCTCGATCACCTCGCCGGACAGCACGCGTGCGTCCTGGTCGACATAGTCCGCACTCAGGCCGGTGGGGTAGATCTCAGCCGCGGTGCGTCCGATCACGTCCTTGCGCGCACGCAGGCCCAGCCGTCGCAGCATGGTCTGGTTGACGTAGGTGTAGCGGCCCTGGCGGTCCTTCATGAAGAACAGCACGTCCGGAATGGCGTCGAACAGGGCTTCGATGTCGGCGGGTTCGACTCGCATGCGGCAAGCATACCCGAGGCGCCGATTTGTCTGCGCGTTCACTCCCACGGGACCGTGCATTAACACCGACGGCGCCAGTGTCTGGGGTCTGCCCCTACCCGCTCCAGGAGATCCTCCATGGCCGCCAGCAAGCCGACCGGCAAGCGCGCTCCCGCCACTCCCTCCGCCGACCGTGACAGCCGCGGCCAGGGCGATGAACTGCATCAACTCGCAGGAGGCTCCCATCCGGTACTGACCAGCAACCAGGGCATCCCGGTCGCCGACAACCAGAATTCCCTGCGCCAGGGGCCGCGTGGACCGACCCTGCTGGAAGACTTCCTGCTGCGCGAGAAGATCACCCACTTCGACCACGAGCGCATTCCCGAGCGCATCGTCCACGCGCGCGGCTCGGCTGCCCATGGCTTCTTCGAACTGACCAAGTCGCTGGGCAAAGTGACGCGGGCGAAGATCCTCACCGAGGTCGGGGTGAAGACGCCGGTGTTCACCCGTTTCTCCACCGTCGCCGGCGGCGCCGGCTCGGTCGACACCCCGCGCGACGTGCGCGGCTTCGCGGTGAAGTTCTACACGAAGGAAGGCAACTGGGATCTGGTCGGCAACAACATCCCGGTGTTCTTCATCCAGGACGCGATCAAGTTCCCCGACCTGATCCATGCGGTGAAGATGGAACCGGACCGCGCGTTCCCGCAGGCGGCCAGCGCGCACGACACATTCTGGGATTTCGTCTCGCTGATGCCCGAGTCGATGCACATGATCATGTGGGCGATGAGCGACCGCACGATCCCACGCTCGCTGCGCACCATCGAAGGTTTCGGCATCCACAGCTTCCGCCTGCTGGATGAAGAAGGGAACTCCACCTTCGTCAAGTTCCACTGGCGCCCGAAGCTGGGGCTGCAGTCCACGATCTGGGACGAGGCGCTGAAACTGCAGGCAGCCGACAACGATTTCCACAGGCGCGACCTGTTCGAGGCGATCCAGCGCGGCGACTTCCCCGAGTGGGAGTTGGCGGTGCAGTTGTTCAGCGAGGAACAGGCCGACGGCTTCCCGTTCGACCACCTGGACCCGACCAAGATCATCCCCGAGTCGCTGGTACCGCTGCAGGTGATCGGACGCATGGTGCTGGACCGCTGGCCGGACAACTTCTTCGCCGAGACCGAGCAGGTTGCGTTCTGCCCGGCCAACGTGCCGCCCGGCATCGACTTCAGCAACGATCCGCTGCTGCAGGGGCGGCTGTTCTCCTATCTGGATACCCAGCTGATCCGCCTCGGCGGGCCGAACTTCAACCAGATCCCGATCAACGCTCCGAAGTGCCCGTTCGCCAACCACCAGCGCGATGGCCACATGCAGATGCAGGTGCCGAAGGGACGCGTGGCTTACGACCCGAGCTCGCTGCAGGAGGACAGCCCGCGCGAAACACCCGCAGGTTTCCGCAGCCATGCCAGCGCCGATGACGGGCGCAAGGGCCGCACCCGTGCGGAGGGCTTTGCCGACCACTACAGCCAGGCACGGATGTTCTTCCGCAGCCTGGAGAAACCGGAGCAGGCGCACCTGGCCTCGGCGCTGGTGTTCGAGCTGTCGAAGGTGGAAACGGAGAAGGTGCGCGTGCGCACCGTCAGCCATCTGCGCAATATCGACGAAGGACTGGCCAAACGCGTGGCCGATGGGCTGGCCCTGCGTACCCTGCCCGACCCGGCACCGACCGCAACCCCCGCGCAGGACCTGCCCGCCGCACCCGAAGTACGCGTGATCGGCCGCAACAAGCCAGTGCTGCAGGGGCGCTGCATCGGCATCCTGTTCGACGAAGGTTCCGATGCGCGAGTGATCGCCAACCTGCGCAAAGCCGCTGAAAAGGCTGGCGCCAGCGTCAAGCTGGTCGCACCGAAAGTCGGCGGCGCCACGCTCAGCGACGGCAAGGTGCAGGCCGCCGATGGACAGCTGGCCGGTACCCCGTCGGTGGTGTTCGATGCGGTGGCCGTGGTGCTGAGTGCCGATGCTGGCAAGGCGTTGGCCAAGGAAGCGGCGGCCGTAGGCTTCGTCAGCGACGCCTGGGCGCATCTCAAAGCGATCGCCAGTGACGAAGGTGCACAGGCCCTGCTGAAGGCAGCGCGCGTCGGCAACGATGCAGGCACCGTCGAGGCCGAAGACAGCAAGGCCTTCCTCACCGCTGCCGCCACCCGCCAGTGGGCGCGCGAGCCGAAGCTGCGCCTGCTGGCCTGATCATCCGACAGGAGAATGCTCATGCCCCGTGGTGACAAATCCGCCTATACCGACAAGCAGAAACGCCAGGCCGAGCATATCGAAGCGAGTGAGCGCGAACGTGGTGCCAGCGAAGGCACCGCCGAGCGCATCGCTTGGGCCACAGTGAACAAGCAGGATGGTGGCGGCAAGCGCAGCGGCAGCGCGCGCACGAGTACGAAGGAGGCAGCGCCGGCCCGCGCCAGCAGTTAACCCGCAGTCGGCAGCGCCCTCACCCAACCGGCCACCACGGCGGCGGCCGGTTCGGCACAGGTCTGCAGCAGCAGATGCGGCCCTTCCAGTGCAACGTGCCGCGCATGCGGCAACAGCGCCTGCAGTTCGGCCACACTCGGCGGCCACAACAGGTGGTCTTGGCGCGCCTGCAGGCACAGGGTCGGCACCGTGATCTGAGGCAGCAGTGCGCGTACGTCCACCCGCAGGGTTGCTGCGGCGCGCTGCCGCAGCGTGGCGGCCGGGATCTGCGCCAACGCATCGCGCAGCATCGACAGGTGCTCGCGGGTGCGCCATCGCCCCAGCAGCAGGCGTGCCAGCAACGCTGCGGGAGGCATCGGCCAGGCCGGCGACAGCAGTGCCGCGCCGGCTGCCGGCAATGGCACGGGCCGATGTGCGAAGGTCGCGGCCAGTACCACTCCGCGCAGCCCGCGCGGATGCCGCATTGCGAGTTCAACCGCCAACGGGCCCGAGAAGGACTCGGCAAGCAGTACGAATGGTCCATGTGGCAACCGTGGCCACAGCCCCTCGGCAAGCGCGGCGTAATCTTGGGCTCCCTGTGCAGGCAGTGCGATGGCCTGCGTTGTCAGCCCATGAGCCTGCAGCGCGGACAGGAACGAGGTCGACATCCTGCCGGTGCCATCCAGGCCTGGCAGCATCAGTACGTGCAGCGGCGCAGCCGACGCATCGCCGCACTCCTTCTCCTCGTTTCCGGTTTCCATGGCACCTCCTTTGCTGGCAAGCATCGCCCGGATCGGCACGCCGCGGAAGCTCCTGTTCTGCGCTTCTTCCGCTGCGTCGGCCAAGGTTGCGCGATACTGCCGGCTTCGCCGCAGGATGCGGCTACCAGGGAGAACCGTTGATGCGATGGACCTACGCACTGGCCATGATGGCCCTGATGCTGCCACTGACCACCTTTGCCGGCGATGGCTGGATAGATGGCGACGGCAAGGCGGTGCCGCAGACCGATGCCATGAAGTCCAAGGATGGATTTGCGGCATCACTGCTGGTCACCTCCGACGCCGATTGGCGGGCCAAGTGGGACACCCCAGCGGACACCACGCCGAACTTCACCGAGGCCAGCGACGTGCAGCTGGGCGGAGAGTTGTTCGTGCTGACGTTCCTGTCCAACCCGCAACTGGGCGAGGATGGCGCAGCCAAGGTCCACTGCGACGTGCGCATGCTGCGCCCGGACGGCAGCACCAGCGCGGATGAGCGCGATGTTCCCTGCTTCACCGCCCGTCTGCCGGGTCCACCCACCTTGTTGTACATGACCAACGTGCAGCTGAAATTCGTCGCCGAACCCGGCGATCCGAAAGGTACGTGGACTGCGCAGGTGGTGGTCAAGGATCTGCTGCGGGGTGTGAGCCTGCCGCTGCAGGCCCACTTCGAGGTCCGTTGAAAGGAGGCCTGCGGATGAAGATGCGACGATTGTTCAGCTGGACCGGCCTTGCGCTGTGCGTGGCCTACCTGCTGTTTACCGCGTGGCTGGTTCACGGCGCACAGTCGGATGCGGACCCGAAGGGTACCTACATCCTGATGGCGCTGCCCATCACCTTGCAGTCTGCCGCGCTTGATGCCATCGGCGCAGGCGGCCTGCTGTACGGCAAGCCCTGGTCGACCGCGTATGCGGTGCTGGTGCCACCAACACTACTGTTCCTGTACGCGGCCGGTTGGTGGATCGAACGCTCGGCGCGCGGGCGCTGACGGCACTCAACCGTTGCGTGCATCGACGCCCTGCATGCGGCCATCGCATGCAGGGCGTCATCCAACATCCAACTACGGACTGCTTACGCCGCGCGCGCAGACACGGCAGGCTTGCGCACACCCTGTTCCAGCTGGAACACCGACACCGACGTGGTCAGTGCATGCGCCTGCTCTTCCAGCGCGCGGCTGGCAGCAGTGGCTTCTTCCACCAGGGCCGCGTTCTGCTGGGTCACCTGGTCCATCTGCACCACCACCTGGTTGACCTGCTCGATGCCAGCCGCCTGTTCCTTGCTGGCGGCGGCGATGTCGCTCATCAGCAAGGTGGTACGCGAACTGGCCTGCGCCACGCGCGCAATGGCAGCTTCGGACTGCACGGTCACCGCCAGGCCGCTCTGCACCTTGGCGGCGGCGTCCTCGATCAATTCCTTGATCTCCTTGGCAGCCACGCCCGCACGCTGTGCCAACGTACGCACTTCGCTGGCGACCACCGCGAAGCCGCGGCCCTGTTCACCGGCGCGCGCCGCTTCCACCGCGGCATTCAACGCCAGGATGTTGGTCTGGAAGGCAATGCCATCGATCACCGTGGAGATTTCCGAGATGCGCGCGGAAGACTGATCGATCTCGCCCATCACCGTGGCCATCTGTGCCATGGCCTGCTCGGTCTCGCGCACGGCAACGCCGGCCGCGTGCGCTTCGCTGTCGGCCTGACGTGCCAGCTCGGCGTTCTGGCGCACGGTCGAGGTCAGCTCTTCCATCGAGGCGGCGGCCTCTTCCAGATTCGCGGCCTGTTGTTCGGTACGGCGCGACAGATCGTTGTTGCCGGCGGCCAGTTCCTGTGCCGCGTTGTTGATGCTGTCGGCCGCTACCTGGATGCCGCGCACGATACCGGTCAGCTGCGTGGTGGTGGTATTGGCATCGTCGCGCATGCGCGCGAAAACACCTTCGTAGTCGCCTTCCATGCGCGCGGTGAGGTTGCCATGCGAGATCGCGCGCAGCACGTCGGAGACATCGGCGATGCTGGCCTGCGAACTGGCCATCATGCCGTTGAGGTGGTTCACCATCGCCTGGAACTGGTACTGGAATGCCGCGGCGTCGCCACGCATGCTGAAATCGCCGGCGCGCGCGGCACGGGCCAGTTCATCGATCTGCGCGTTGATCGCCATCAGGCTCTGCTTGACCGCCGCCAGGGTGCGGGTCAGCGTGCCCTTCTCGCCCGGGTACTCGGGCAGATCGCGGCTGAGATCGCCGATCGCATAGCGCTGCATCACCTCGGCCATCAGCAGCTGCACCTGCACGTGCGATTCGACCAGGTGATTGGTGGCCTGCACCATGCGGCCGAAGTCGCCGGGGAAGGCGCTGGCATCCATCCGGTAACGGATCGCACCGGCTTCATGCTGCTCGGCCATCTGCAGCTGGGCGCCGATCGCCGCCTGCACACTCTGGCGCACGCTGGCCATGGCCTCGCCGAGCTGGGTCAGCTCGTCACGACCGCCAAGGCGGAATTCCTGGTCCAGTTCGCCCTTCGACAGGCGCTCGGCCAACTGCACCGCACGTGCCAGCGGGCCGGTCATGCTGCGACCGATCAACACCGACGCGGCGATGCCGACCAGCAGGGCCACGCCGCCCAGCGCCAGCAGCTGCAGCAGGCTGCGTTCGCCTAGGCGGATCGCCTCGGCAGCGGCCTCACGGCTTTCCTTTTCCTCATACGCCACGCCATCGGCCAGGGCCTTGTTCCAGCCATTGGCCGCTTCCTGCACCGGCCCCAGGGTCAGCGCCACGGCAGCGGGGAAATCGCCCTGCTCCATCAGTTCGCTGGTCTGCTTGTTGAGCGGACGCGCGAGCGCACGCTTGGCGGCGATGGTCTCGCCGATCACCTTGCCCTCGGCATCGCCGGGCAGGGCCTGGTAGGCAGTCCAGCTGGCCTCGTAGCGCTTGACCAGATCGGCGATGCGCTGCTCGTCTTTGGCGCGGTCTTCGCCCTGGCGGATCAGCATCTCGCGTCGCACGACCATCATCTGGTTGTTGGCATCGAGCATCTCCGACAGCAGCCGTACCTTGGCTACGCCAACCTCGACCACCTGCTCCATCGCGCGCTTCTGCACGGTGGTGGCGGTAGCGCCGGTGGCCACTACGGCGGCAACCAGCAGCAACAACAGGCCAAAGCCAAGCCCAAGACGCCAGGCAACCCTGACGTTCCTCAAGTAGTTCATGGGGTGAATCCAAAACGGGGGGGATGCGCCCATATCGGCCTGCCTGTCGGGAATCTTGATCGTCCCCCATGCGCCTGCGTCGGAAGCCGTTCACCTTGGTGAGGTGCGGTCCTCCGCTTCCGCGGTGGGTCTTTGGCGTGGCGATGCGCTCCCGCTGCTCATGCCGGCATCAGTTCCTTTTCACGGCGGCTACGCAGCGTTTGCAGGCAGGGTGGAGGCGTTATCTGTTTGGAGACGCCCATGCCCGTATGCCGCCCCGCCCTGCTTGCCCTGTCGCTGCTGATCTCGCCCGCCTTCGCACAGTCCACGCCACCTGCGGGCCTGCCAGCGCCGATTGCCGAAAAAGCCGGTCCTGACACGGCGGCACGCTCGCCCCTGCATGCGCAGGTCCTGCTGGACCGTGCGAATTTCTCTCCGGGCGAGATCGATGGCGAAGTGGGCAGCAATCAACGCCGTGCGGTGTCCGGTTTCCAGGCTGCGCACGGGCTGACCGTCAGCGGTGAACTGGACGACGCCACCTGGAAGGCCCTGCAGGCCGATTCGGCTGGTCCGCTGGCAAGCTACACGCTGACCGCCGAAGACGTGGCCGGTCCGTTTGTCGCCATCCCGAAGAAGCCGGCCGAACAGGCCAAGCTGAAATCCCTGGGCTTCAGCAGTATCGAAGAATCACTGGGCGAACGTTTCCATGCCGCCCCGGAGCTGCTGAAGGCCCTCAATCCCGGCGTGGATCTGAGCAAGGCCGGCAATCGCATCCAGGTGCCCAACATTGCGCCTGCCGCTTTGCCCAAGGCGGCCAAGCTGGTGGTCGACAAATCCGACTCCACCCTCCAACTGCTGGACGTGCAGGGCAAGGTGATCGCGCAGGTACCGGTGTCGTCAGGCAGCGAGCACGACCCGCTGCCGATCGGGGAGTGGAAGATCCTCGGCGTGTACCCGGATCCGCCATTCCACTACAACCCGAAGCTGTTCTGGGACGCGAAGAAGGGCGATCGCAAAGCCACGATTCCGCCCGGCCCGAACAATCCGGTCGGCCGGGTCTGGATCGACCTGTCCAAGCCGCATTACGGCCTGCACGGCACGCCGGTACCCGGCCACGTCGGCAAGACCGAATCGCACGGCTGCGTGCGCATGACCAACTGGGATGCGCTGCGCGTGGCCGCGGCGGTGGATACGTCGGTGGTCGTGGTGATGCAGGAGTAAGCCGATGCGACTCGCGCAACTGATCGTGCTGGGACTGGTGATGGGCGTGGCTGCCGGGTGGTGGCTGCAGCGCGATGGCAAGCCGTCCGATGGCGCGACCGTCCACTCTCCTGCAGTGGTTGCGGCGGACCACGCACCTGCCGTACCCGCGGAGCAGGCAGCGACGGCAATCGCTGCGCCCGCCCCAGCAGCAACCGGCGACACACCCTCCGGTCTGCTGCTGCCGGTACAGGGCATTGCGCCGTCGCAACTGCAGGACACCTTCACCGACGCACGCAGCGAAGGCCGTGTGCACGATGCCATCGACATCATGGCCGCTGCCGGCACGCCGGTGCTGGCCGTGGCCGATGGCCATGTCGAGAAACTGTTCGACAGCAAACGCGGCGGCCTCACCCTCTACCAGTTCGAACCCAGCGGCCGCTGGTGCTACTACTACGCGCACCTGCAGCGCTACGCCGACGGCCTGGCCGAGAAACAGACCATCAAGCGCGGCGATGTGATCGGCTACGTCGGCAGCACCGGCAACGCCAACCCCGAGGCCCCACACCTGCATTTCGAAGTGCACGCGCTGGGACCGGAAAAACAGTGGTGGAAGGGCGAATCGCTCAACCCCTATCCGCTGCTGAAAAAAGGGGACGGAGGGGATTAAGTCGCAACCCGCACGGTTTGTCCGGGGCGTCTATACAGCGCGTGGACCCTTCCTGCGCAGCGCGATGGTGAAGATCACCAGTGCGATGCCTGGAATCAGCAGCAGCAGCGCCACCAGTTTCCAGAAGAAGAATGGCCAAAGCCAGATGTAGTCCAAGTCGGTCAGCTTCAGAAGATCCAGCGGCGGTTGCAGCTCGACGGTTGCCGGCCTGCCGACCAACGCCGGCTCCACCTCCAGCACGGTTACCCGCAGCCAGGAACGGCCACGGGGCAATGCGTCACCGCGGCCATAGCCGAAGTACGCGGCGGTGAAACCCGCCGTTTCAACGGTTTCCACTCTGCGCACGACATCCGTCGCGGGCGGGCCTGATCGCACGCTTGCGCGGAAGTCCGCGCGCTCGTTGGGCGTTTCGATGCGCATCAGCACGTCGGGGTCGAGGGCCGGGTCGGCAGCGTTGGGCGGGTAGCGCAGCCGCAACCGCAGGCGATCGTCAATGAAGCGGTAGACCGTGATCTCCGCGCTCGCACCGGGGCTCAGCACCAGCGGCAGGGTCTGCGTGCGTGAGGCCAGGTGGTTGGCCACAGCGCCCACCGCCAGCACCACACAAGCGGCTGCCCACAGGCCCCAGAACACCCACAGGGTGATCCGCAGCACCCTGGTCCCTTTCACGCTGACATCGTCGGTCATCGGTCCGCTTCCCTGCTGGCACTGCGTACACACTAACGAAAAAGCCCCGCTTTCGCGGGGCTTTTCCTTCACGTCAGCGTGCGGTCGCTCAGGCGAACGGATCCTGCAGGACCATGGTGTGGTCGCGGTCCGGGCCGGTGGAGACGATGCTGATCGGGCAGCCGGCCAGCTCTTCCAGCGAGCGCAGGTAGGCACGTGCAGCCGGCGGCAGGTCTTCCCAGTTGGTGATGCCGTGGGTGTTCTCGGTCCAGCCCGGGAACTCCAGGTACACCGGGGTGCACTCTTCCCAGCCCTGCGCGTCCAGCGGCGCGTACTCGGTACGCTTGCCGTTGTATTCGTAGGCGATGCAGACCTTCAGCTTTTCCATGCCGTCCAGCACGTCCAGCTTGGTGATGCACAGGCCGCTGATGCCGTTGATGGCCACGGCGCGCTTGAGGGCGACGATGTCCATCCAGCCGCAACGACGCGGGCGGCCGGTCGAGGCACCGTACTCGGCACCGCGGTCGCGGATGCCCTGGCCGATTTCATCGTCCAGCTCGGTCGGGAACGGGCCACCGCCAACGCGGGTCGCGTAGGCCTTGGCGATGCCCAGCACGTAGTCGATCGCATCAGCGCCGACGCCGGCACCGGCCAGCGCGCCACCAACGGTGGTGTTGGAGCTGGTGACGTACGGGTAGGTACCGTGGTCGATGTCCAGCAGCGCGCCCTGCGCACCTTCGAACAGCACGCGCTTACCCTGCTTGCGCAGGTCATGCAGGATGCCGGCAACGTCGGACTTCATCGGCTGCACGTACTCGCCGAAGGCCAGCGCCTCGTCGAAGGTCTTCTGGAAATCGACCGCGTCGGTCTTCAGGTAGTTGGTCAGCACGAAGTTGTGATAATCCAGCGCGGTGCGCAGGAGTTCTTCCAGCTGCTTGGGGTAATGCAGGTCGGCGATGCGGATGCCGCGACGCGCCACCTTGTCTTCGTAGGCCGGGCCGATGCCACGGCCGGTGGTGCCGATCGCCTTGCCGCCGGCAGCGCGTTCGCGCGCCTGGTCCAGGGCGATGTGGTACGGCATGATCAGCGGCGCGGCCGGGGAGATCTTCAGGCGCGAACGCACTTCCACGCCGGAGGTTTCCAGCTCGGCGATTTCCTTCTGCAGCGCAGCCGGCGAGATCACCACGCCGTTGCCGATCAGACACAGCGCATCGTCACGCAGGATGCCCGACGGGATCAGGTGCAGGACGGTCTTCTTGCCGTTGATGACCAGGGTGTGGCCGGCATTGTGGCCGCCCTGGAAGCGCACGACCGCGCCGATTTCCTCAGTGAGCAGATCGACGATCTTGCCCTTGCCTTCATCGCCCCACTGGGCACCAAGCACTACGACAGACTGACCCATGACGGGTTCCTCTATTTGTTGCGGCCATCGGGGCCGCGGACGGGTAAACCGCAGCGGGGCTGGCCAGCGCTTGGGTGGCGGCTCCAAACGGGGAGCGGCCGGCGATGGAAGGCCCAGACACGGAAAAAGCCGAACGGGGAGGCCCGTCCGGCTTTTGTGCATTATCCGGGTTTCCGGGGTCGGCTGCCACCTTTCCGACGGACGGCTTCACCGGCCGGTCAGGCGCCCTGCCCCGGTGGTGCCGGCCGCTGGCCGTCAATGCCAACCAAGGTTGGCATCTACCAGAGCCAGACGCAGGCGGCCGTGCCGGGCCCTCAGTGCCGCACCCACCACAGCAGGCTCAGCCCGGCCAGCAGGACCAAGCCACCGAAGCTGCGCAGGGCCGGGCTGGGCAGGACCAGCAGGCGTTCGGCCATGCGCTTCCAGGCCACGGGGGCGGCGAACAGCAACAGGCCTTCCAGCACCGCGACCAGGCAGACGGCGGCGAACAGATCTTTCATGGGGGAACTCCGAAAAAGCACGGGGCCCGACGTATGGCCGGGCCCCGTGAGGTACTGCCGTGCGGACTCAGCGATCGTTCTTGAGGTACTGCAGGAACGGGTCGTTCTTGTCCAGCACGATCACGCCGTTGCCGTCGGTCATCGAGCCGCGATAGGCCTCGAGGCTGCGGTAGAACGCGTAGAACGACGGGTCAGCCGAACCAGCCTTGCCGTAGATGCGCGCGGCCTCGGCATCGCCTTCACCACGCAGGCGCTGGGCATCGCGTTCGGCTTCTGCGATCAGCACGGTGCTGTCACGGTCGGCCTGGGCGCGGATGGTCAGCGACTGCTCCTCGCCTTCGGCGCGCAGCTTGGCGGCTTCCTGCTTGCGCTGGGCGCGCATGCGCTCATACACGTCATTGATCACCTGGCTGTCGGTCGGCAGATCCACCTGCTTGATGCGCAGGTCGATCATCTGCATGCCCAAGCCGGCAACGGCTTCGTTGATCCCCTTCAGCTGCTCGGCGATCAGCTCGCTGCGGTCGCCGGAGACCAGCTGCTGCAGGGTGCGCGAGTTGATCTGGTTGCGCAGCGAGTCGGTGATGATCGGTGCCAGGCGGGCGTTGGCGATACGCGGATCGCCACCGGTGGCACGGAAGTAGTCACCCACGTTGGAGATGTAACCGATGGCGAAGAAGTCGACGCTGACGTCCTTCTGCTCGGCGGTGAAGTAGCGTGCCGGCGCGGTGTCCAGCACCTGGAAGCGGCGGTCGAACACCCGCACCGTTTCCACCACGGGCAGCTTGAAGTGCAGGCCCGGCTTGATGTCCGAGCGCACCACCTTGCCCAGGTTCAGGACCATGGCGGTCTGGTCCTCACGGACCACGTACACCGAGCCCAGCAGGCCCAGCAGCACCGCTACGACAACGGCGATCCACATTGAATTTCTCATCGGCTGCCCTCCTCACGGCCGCTCGAACGCCCGGTCGGGCGGCCCACCGGCCGGCCCGGATCACGGGAAGCTTCCACTGCCGTGGTACCCGGCAGCGACGGCATCACCACATCCGGGTTGGGTACCGGCGCCTGTGCCGAGGTGCTGGCACGGGTATCGCCGGTCATCGGCACGTAGATCAGCTGACGGCCATCGCCGCCAATGACCTTGCGGTTCTCGCTCAACACCTGCTGCACCGTTTCCAGCCACAGACGCTTGCGGGTGACTTCCGGTGCTTCCTTGTACTGGGCCTGCAGCAGGCTGAAGCGCTGGGCATCACCCTCGGCCTTGGATACCACGGCCTGCTTGTAGCCTTCGGCGGTGGTACGGGCACGCGAGGACTGGCCACGCGCTTCAGGCACGACCTTGGCCGCATAGGCCTGGGCTTCGTTGATCAGGCGCTCCTTGACCTGCTGGGCACCGTTGACCTCGTCGAAGGCCGGCTTGACCTCTTCCGGCGGACGGGCGTCCTGCAGGGTCAGGCCGGTCACGGTCAGACCGGTCTTGAAGGCCGCCAGCAATGTCTGCAGGCGCTCTTCAGCGGCCACGGCCAGCGGGCCACGGTTGTTCAGTACGGCGTTGAGGTCGGCGCGGCCGACTTCCTCGCGCACTGCGCTCTGCGCCGACTGTTCCAGTACCTGGTTGGCATCGACAGTGCCGAACAGATACTGCTGCGGGTCATCGATGCGGTACTGGACGTTCAACGAGACGTTGACGATGTTCTCGTCGCGGGTCAGCACCGGCACCTGGATCGAGAAGGTCTTGATCTCAGTGGCGTTGACCTTGGTGACCGATTCGATCGGCCAGGGCAACTTGAAGTTCGGGCCTGGGGTCAGGATGCGAGAGAACTGGCCGAAGCGCAGCACGACGCCACGCTGCTGTTCGCCGATCAGCTGGAAGCTGGAGAACAGCACCAGCAGGACCACTGCTGCCGCCACCCAACGCAGGATGCCGCCGTCGAACAGATCCTTCAGCGGTCCGGGCAATCCGCCCCAGCCGCCACCATTGCCACCGCCGCGCGACCCGAACGGCCCGCGTCGATTGTCCTCGGGGCCTTGTCCGCCCTTGTTGCCGCCGGGTGTATTCCAGGCCATGCACGCTCCATCAAGATGTGGGCTGCGACGCGGGCCCTTCCCGCAACGCCAGCCATGAACCACTACCGATCATACAAGATGGGGCTGACCGGCAGGATTGAAAGGCCCCCGAACGGGTAAGGTGGCGTTTTCCTCGAAGTCAGGCAACGCCGATGGCCCCCACCGCCCCGTTCACCGCCTTCCGCATCGAAAAAGACGACGCTGGCTACCGCAGCGGCCTGGTCCCGCTGAGCCTGGACGACCTCAACCCCGGCCAGGTGCTGATCCGTGCCCACTGGTCCTCGGTCAACTACAAGGATGCCCTGGCAGGTACCGGCAAAGGCCGGATCCTGCGGCGCTTCCCGCTGGTGGGCGGCATCGACGTGGCCGGTACGGTGGTCGCCTCCACCGATCCGGCCTGGCGCGAGGGCGATGCGGTACTGGCCACCGGCTGCGGCCTCAGCGAAACCCGCGATGGCGGCTACAGCCAGTACGTGCGGCTGGAATCGAGCGCGGTCATCGCCCAGCCGGCAGGCCTGAGCCCACGCGAGGCAATGGTGCTGGGCACGGCCGGCTTCACCGCCGCGCTGGCCCTGCTGCGCCTGCAGGACAACCGGCAGACACCCGAGCTTGGGCCACTGGCGGTCACTGGCGCCAGCGGTGGGGTCGGTGCCCTGGCCGTGGACATCTTCAGCCGCGCCGGCTATGCCGTGCACGCGATCAGCGGCAAACCGGAGCAGACCGACTTCCTTCGCGGCATCGGTGCTGCCGAGGTGCTGCCACGTGATGCCCTTGCCGACACCGGGCCGCTGCAATCGGCACGCTTTGGCGGTGGCCTGGACAACGCCGGCGGGCCGATGCTGGCCAGTCTGCTGGCACAGACCGTGCCCTATGGCAGCGTGGTCAGTGCAGGCCTGGCCGCCAGCCCGACGCTGGACATGACCGTGATGCCCTTCATCCTGCGCGGTGTATCGCTGCTTGGTGTGTCGTCGGCCAATGCCCCGCGCGCGCTGCGCGAAGAAGTGTGGGCACGCCTGGGCGACGCGTGGAAACCGCAGCACCTGGACCGCATCTGCACCGCCGAAGTCGGCCTGGACGGCCTGCCTGCGGTGTTTGATCGCATGCTGGCGGGCGGCTCGCTTGGCCGCACGGTGGTGCGGATCGACTGAACGTCGCAGGCAGGCGACGGACGGCAGCTGTCGCCCTCCCGTCAACTGGATGCCGGCACTACACTTCCGGCATCACATGGGGAACAACATGGCACGCATTCTGATCGTCGACGACTCACCGTCGCAGCTGTTGGGGATACAGCGCATCGTCGAGAAGCTCGGGCACCAGATCCTGACCGCCACCGATGGCGCGGCCGGGGTGGAGACCGCCAAGGCCGAGCTGCCCGACCTGGTGCTGATGGACGTGGTGATGCCCAACCTCAATGGCTTCCAGGCCACCCGCACCCTCGCCCGCGATGAAGCGACCCGGCACATTCCGGTGATCCTGGTGACCACCAAGGACCAGGACACCGACCGCATGTGGGGCATGCGCCAGGGTGCCAAGGCCTACATCACCAAACCGTTCTCGGAAGACGAACTGTCCGAAGTGCTGGAGCGGGTGTTCGCCGGCCAGGGCTGACACACAGCTCTGGTAGATGCCAACCTTGGTTGGCACGCCTTTGCCGGCCAGCGGCCGGCACTACCCTCGAACCGATTTGCCGCCGCAATTCGTGCGGACCAAGGTCCGCACCCACCAAAGCAGATTTCAGATCGTTTCGCCAAACGCCTTGGCCAGATTCCGATAGGCCTTCTTCTGCGCCTCGTCGGTCGCCGCCGGGGCCACAATCTCCAGCTCGACGATCTGGTCGCCTTCCGGGCTGCCCGGCAGGCCACGCCCACGCAGGCGCAGCTTGCGACCGGCATCGGAGTCGGCCGGAATCTTCAATTCCACCGCTCCGCCCAGGGTCGGCACGCTGATGCTGGTGCCCAGCGCCGCCTGCCACGGGGTGACCGGCAGCGTGTACAGGATGTTGCGGCCGTCGACCTCGAACTGCGGATGCGCGGCGTACTCCACTTCCAGCAGCAGGTTGCCGCCGTGGTTGCCCTGCCCGGCCAGGCGGATCACCTGCCCGGGACGGATGCCCTTGGGCACGCGCACGTCCAGCTGCTTGCCGTTGACGGTGATGCGAAGGCTGTCGCCGTTGTAGGCCGCCTCCAGCGGTACCGACAGCTTGGCCCGGGTATCACGGTTGGGTGCATGGCCGTGGCTGCTGAAGCCCGGACCGGGGCCCGCGCCCTGGCCGCCGCGCTGGCGCGCGAACAGGCTCTCGAAGAAGTCGCTGAAGCCACCGTTGGGGCCACCGCCGCCACCACCGAACACTTCCTCGAAATTGAAACCGCCGCCACCGTAGTTCGGCGGCACGTTGAATTCCTCGCCCGGGCGATAGCCCTGTGCGCGCAGCTGGTCATAAGCGGCGCGCTTCTCGGGATCGCGCAGCGCCTCGTAGGCCTCGTTGATGGCCTTGAACTTGTCTTCGGCCCCGGCCTCCTTGCTGACGTCCGGGTGGTACTTGCGTGCCAGCCGGCGATAAGCGGTCTTGATTTCCGCTTCGCCCGCGCTCGGTTCCACCCCCAGGGTGGCGTAATAATCCTTGAATTCCATCCAGCTACCTCGATTCGCTTCGGCGGCGCCGGTGGCGCCGCCCCGGGTTCATTCTACGCGCCGGCGATGCTACGCCGCCGGTCGTGCGGCAATGGTGAGGCCGACTGATCCAGCGCAATGCGCCTGCCATCGCCCTGCCCCATGCTGTGGCTGACAGCCCGCCGCGGACGACGGAGATGGGGTGTATACATGGGTTTTCCAATGTCTTGACGCGTCCGTCCCCTCCTGGCCCCTACCTTCACCCAGCAAGGAGTTCCCATGACCATCCATGTCGGCGACCGCATTCCGGAAGTCACCCTCAAGCGCATCCGCGAAGGCATCGAGACCCTCGATACCCACGCCCTGTTCGACGGGCGCAAGGTGGTGCTGTTCGCCGTGCCCGGTGCCTTCACCCCCACCTGCTCCGCCCGCCACCTGCCTGGCTACGTGGAAACGTTCGATGCCTTCCGCAAACGCGGCATCGACGTGTACTGCATGGCGGTCAACGATCCGTTCGTGATGAAGGCCTGGGCCACTGACCAGCACGTGCCCGACGGTCTGCTGATGTTGTCCGACGGCAATGCCGAACTGACCCGCGCGCTTGGCCTGGAGCTCGATGCCAGCGCCTCGGGCATGGGCATCCGTTCGCGCCGCTTTGCCCTGTACGTGGTGGACGGCGCGGTACGCGCAGCTTGGATCGAGGAACCCGGACAGTTCGAGGTGTCTTCGGCCGAGTATGTGCTGGAGCACCTTCCCACTTGAACCCCTGACTACAAAGGAAATCGGCCAGCCATGTCCAACAAGCCAGCCAAATCCAGCAACGCCTCCCCTTCGGCCAAGGTCGCCGGCATCAGCGACCGCCAGACCCTGCGCGAGCGGGCGCGGAAGAACATCAAGGATGGCGCGATCACCGACAGCTACAGCGCCGACCGCAAGGTGGTGATCAAGCTGCTGAACGACGCGCTGGCCACCGAATATGTGTGCGTGCTGCGCTACTACCGGCACTATTTCATGGCCAAGGGCATGCTGGCCGATGCGGTGAAGGCCGAGTTCCTGGAACACGCGCAGCAGGAGCAGGCACATGCCGGGAAGTTGGCTGAGCGCATCGTCCAGCTCGGCGGCGAGCCGGACCTCAATCCGGACACGCTGACCGCACGCTCGCACGCCGAATACAAGGAAGGCAGCGACCTGCGCGACATGGTCCGCGAGAACCTTGTGGCCGAGCGCATCGCCATCGACAGCTACCGCGAGATGATCAACTTCATCGGCGACAGTGACACCACCACCAAGCGCATCCTGGAGGAGATCCTGGCGCAGGAGGAGGAGCACGCCGATGAGTTCGCAGACCTGCTGGAGGGCTGGATCGGGGAATAGCAGCTCCGGGCCATAGCCGGCGAATACCCCGGTAGTTGCCAACCTTGGTTGGCAGTTTCTGCTCATGCCAACCAAGGTTGGCATCTACCGGGTCATGGTGCATCAGGGGTGCCGGGCCATGCACATCGAACGGGTCCTGATGCATCGGTAGCGCCGGGCCATGCCCGGCGAACGCCGTGGTAGTCGCCCACCTTGGTGGGCAGCTTCTGCGCGTGCCAACCAAGGTTGGCACCTACCGCGTCATGGTGCATCGGTAGCGCCGGGTCATGGCCAAGGTCGGTACCTACCTGAGGACGTTGAACCGTACCTGCGTCCAGGCGCCGTCTGCGGCCAGTGCGGTCAACGTATGAGCACCCGGATCGGCGAACTCGCGCTGCATCAGCTGCGCACCGCGCGTCTGCGCGATCCAGCGGCCATCCAGCAGCCAATCCACGGCCTGCTCGCTGCCCAATGCGCGCAGCTGCAGGCGTACACCATGCTCAGCATTCGGCGCACGCGCCAGCGTCGCACCCTCGTTGAGGCCATCGATATGCAGGGCCACGCTGGCCTCGCGACCATCGTCGCGGCAGTCCGGCGACAACGCGGGAAGCCGTGAAGCATCGCGCGTGGCCTTGGGCAGCCAGGGTGACAACAGCGCCGGCCATCGCGCGATCTCGCGCGCGATTTCTTCATGCGGTGCGCTGCAGTCAGCCGATACCCGCAGGCCGGTGCGCGCGTCGGCCAGGTAACGTTGACGACCGGGCTGCCAACGCCGCGCATCGCGCTCCGGGAACGTGGGCGGCGCCGCGCCGTCCAGCAGGTAGGCCGACAGGCGTCGCTGGCAGAGCTCGGTGGGCAACGCCTCGGCCAGTTCACCGGTCGGCCAGCAGATGTCCGCCTCGGTCACGCTGGCTGGCATCGGCGCGGCCGCCGCATCGCCGCGCTGGCGCGGCAGGCTGTCGACCACTTCGAACATCAGCGGCAACGCCGTGACCGCACCGTACTGGCCCGGCAAGGGCGTGCCATCGGGCCGCCCCACCCACACACCCACGGTGTAGTGGCGGGTACTGCCGATCGCCCACGCATCGCGGTAGCCATAGCTGGTGCCGGTCTTCCAGGCCACGCGCGGCCGCCCGCCAACATCGAACGTACCAACGCCATAGCCCGGGCGCGGGTTCGATTCCAGCATCTCGCGCACGATCCAGCTGGCACCGGGCGACGCCAGCCGGCGCTCGATCATCGGTTCGTCATCGGTGTAGCGCACGCGGCCGGCAATGCCGTTGCGATTGAGTGCGGCAAACGCACCGACCAGGTCTTCCAGGCGCGCGCCGGTGCCGCCAAGAATCAGCGACAGATTCGGCGAGCTGCCCGGCGGGAAACGCAGCTGGATGCCGGCGTGCGACAGGCGCGCGGCAAAGCGTGCAGCACCCACCCGCTGCAGCAGATCCACCGACGGCACGTTCAGCGACAGACGCAAGGCACTGGCAGCGCTGATCGGTCCGTTGAAGGCCATGTCGAAGTTGCCTGGCCGGTAGTTGCCGAAACTCTGCGGCGCATCCACCAGCAGGCTCTCGGAATGGATCAGGCCATCATCGAGTGCCATCGCGTACAGGAACGGCTTCAGCGTGGAGCCTGGGGAACGCCAAGCCTGCACCATGTCCACGTGACCCAGCCGCTGCCGATCACCGAACGACAGCGTGCCGACGTAGGCACGCGCCTGCAGGGTCTGGTTGTCGACCACCAGCAGCGCCGCCGAGGTGCGCTCGGGCAGCGTGGAGAAATAGCTGGCCACGCGCTCTTCCAGGGTGCGCTGCAGGCCGATGTCGATGCTGCTCTGGATCCGCGCTTGCCCCGGATGCGCGGAGTGCAGCCGCTGGGCCAGCAGTGCGGCATGCAGCGGCGGGCGCAGCGAGCGTGCAACCACGTTCTCGATGCGCGCATCTTCCACTTCGTCCGGCGTCCACGCGTCGAGCTCGGCCATGCGCGCCAGCACCTTGTCGCGTGCCTTCTGGGCCGCTTCAGGATGGCGGTCCGGGCGCAAGCGACTGGGCGCCTGTGGCAGCACCGCCAGCAGCGCGGCCTCGGCATGCGAAAGCTGCGCGGCCGGTTTGCCCAGATAGGCCCAGCTGGCCGCTTCCACACCCTCGATAGTGCCACCGTAGGGCGCGCGCTCCAGATACAACGCAAGGATCTCGCGCTTGGACAGGTGTACTTCCAGCTGCACCGCACGCAGCATCTGCTTCAGCTTGCCCCAGGGGGTGCGTGTATGCGGATCCAGAATGCGCGCGACCTGCATGGTCAGGGTCGAGCCACCGGAGACGATGCGGCCACCGCGCAGCAACTGCCCGCTGGCACGCAGAATCGCCAGCGGATTGATGCCCGGGTGCCGCCAGAACCAGCGATCCTCGTAGGTCAGCAGCGCCTGCAGGTACAGCGGCGAAACGCTGTCGACCGACGCCGGATAGCGCCACACGCCCTCGGCGTCGGCGAACGCACGCAACGGGCTGCCGTCAGCGGCAACCACCAGCGTGCTGGTGTCGCGCTGCTTCGGCAACGGTGGCGGAAAGACGAAATCCAGCACCAGCAACAGCGCCAGCAATGCCGCGGTGCCCCAGCGCAGCCACGGCCACAGCGGTTGCAGCCGCTGCCGCAGGCGCGGCAGCCGCGTCTTCAGAGATCCCACCTTCATCCAAGGCATCCTGTGGGACGGGCCGCGCCGTCGCGGCCCGTCCGCACGATCACGGCTGTACCACCGTCAACGTGGTCGGGTTGCTGCGGCCGACGCCTCGCAGCTGCGGCCGGTACATGTCCTCCACCAGCGACGGCGGTACGGTGTAGGTACCCGGAGTGACCGCACGCACCAGGTAGAACACATTGGCCTTGCTGCCGCGCGAGAGCTTCAGCGCCGCCACGTAGCGGTCATCGCGGAACTCTTCGTGCTTGGTATCGGCCGCTTCGCTGCGGTCGCTGATGGTGATGCCATCCACCACCACGTCGGCCCACTGCTTGGCATCGCCCAGGTTGAGGTTCTCGATCTCCAGGCCTGCCGGCAGCAGGTCGGTCAGCAGCGCATCGGGCATCTCGCTGTCGGCGGTGATGGTGACGCGTACGATCAGCGCTTCACCCTCCTTCAGCGGACGCGGCGACCACGGCTTGCCATCGGTGCCGAAGTAGCTGCGCTCCACGCCGATCACACTGTTGTCCGGCGCCGGTGCGCTGCGCGGAATGCCGGCCACATCGATGCTGGCGAACATCGGCGGCTGCCCCTGCGGCGTGAAGCGCACGCCTGCGGCCAGCTGCCCTGCATCGAAGTTGCGGCCAAACAGCTTGCGCTCGCCGATGGCCTCGGTGCTGCCACCGATCACCAGTTCGCCGGCCACCAGTGCCTTCTGGTTGGCAGCCAACGCCTTGCCGAGGCGGGCGACGGCCACCTGTTCCTGCGTGCTCAGCCACATCCAGCCACTGTTGCGGCGCGCATCCAGGCCGCGGCCAAGATCGACCGCGCGTGCATCCCATGCCGGCTTGGCCAGCTTGTTTTCGTGGGTCAGCGCGATCATCAGCGCGTCGTCGCGCACGGCACTGCCGTAGTCGCCGAAGTACGACGGGCGTTCGCTGCTGGACTTGGCGAAGCCGGCCGCAAGAGCAGCCTGGCCACGCTTGGCATCGCCCTGCAGCGACAGCGCCACGCCCAGGTGCACCAGCGACAGGCCACCCACGGCCTTGCTGCGTTCGTTGTCGTACAGCGTACGCAGAGTACCCAGCGGTGCGCGGTTGACGCGGGCCAGCACGTAACCCGAGTACGCCTGGTTGGCGAACTTCAGGCTTTCGCGCTTTTCCTGGCCGTAGAACTGGTTGCCACCGGACAGCAGGTCTTCGCTCAGGCGGTTCAGCGCCTTCTGCAGCACGTTGTCCGGCACCGCAAAACCACCGTCCTTGGCATCGAGCAGGAACTCGGCGATGTACGGCGTCAGCCACGGGTTCACGTAGCCGTCGTCACCCCACATCGAGAAGTTGCCGTTGGCCACCTGCATCGACGCCAGGCGACCGAACGCACCTTCCATTCGCTCGCGACGGGTCTTCGCGTCCAGGCCATCGGCGCCGAGCATGGACGACGTCGCCTGGTCCAGGATCAGCGCGGCGTAGCCCTTGCTGGTGGTCTGTTCGGCGCAGCCGTACGGGTAGTTCAGCGCGCCCTGCAGCGCGCTGGCGAACGGGATCGGTGGCAGCGGGCTGACCAGCAGGCGGGCATTGACCGATTCGGACATCAGCCCGTCCATCAGGCTGCCATCCAGGCTTACCGCCGCCAGCGGATCGAGCGTGCGCACCTGCGAGCGCAGCACCTGCGGCCACGCCGCGCGTACCGGCAGATCGTAGCGGCGGTCGGCCTTGAAGCCGTTGCCATCCACGCGCACGCGCACCTTGGCCACGCTGTGGCCCTCGCGCGCCGACAATGGGAAGCTCAACGTGGTCTTGGCATCGGCATTGAGCTGCACGCTGCGCGTGCCTTCGCTCAGGCTGAGCGGGCCTTCGCTGTCCACGCGCACGTTGAACTGACCCGGCTTGCCGGTGAAGTTCTGCACGTCCAGGGTCACCGTACTGCGGTCACCCGGGGCGAGCACGCGCGGCATGCTGGCCTCGGCCAGGATCGGCGCGCGCACGATGGTTTCCACATCGCGCTTGCCGTACTGGTCATCGCTGTAGACCAGCGCTGACACGCGCAGGGTGCCATTGAAATCCGGCACCTTCAGGCGGATGCGGGCAATGCCCTTGGCATCGAGCTGCACCGGGCCGGAGAACAGGTCCACGGTCTGCACGCGCGCGGTCGGCCGCTTGGCCTGCGGCAACGCCTGCAGTGCCATGTCGCCACCGAACTTCAGCTTGCCACTGCTGCCGTCGAAGCTCTCGATCACCCGGCTGTAGATGTCATAGGCATCGATGCCGAGGCGACGCTGGGCGAAGAAGTGCGCGCCGGCATCGGGCACCGGGAAGCGGGTGATGTTGAGAATGCCCACGTCCACGGCCGAAACAGTGACGTGCGCGGTCTTGCCGGCCAGCTGCGGTGCGCTGACCGTCACCGGCAGGTCCTGCTCCGGTCGCATCTGCTTGGGTGCGGCCAGGCCGACGGCCACCGTGCGGCCCTTGCGGTCCATCGGCACGTGCACCACACCCACCGCTCGAGCCGGGGTGATCTTGCTCGGCGCACTGCCACCGCGGAACACCAGGGCGGTGATGTAGACGTCGTGGCGCTCCCAATCGGCAGTGACCGGGATCTTGTAGGTGGCACCGGGCTTGGCGTCGATGTCCTGCACGTACAGCATGCGGTCGGTCTCGACCATCAGCACGCCCTTGCCGGCGTGCGGCGGGGTCACCGTCACTTCCAGGGTATCGCCGGCCTTGTAGCCGGTCTTGTCCAGGCCCAGCTTGACCTTGTCCGGGCGGGCATCGAGGCCACGGTTGTCATCGCCCCAGCTCCAGCCGGCGCGGAACGGATAGCGGCTGGTCAGGCCGGTGGACGGATCGAACACGTCCACCCGGTACTCACCCCACTCCACCGGGAAGTCGAAGGCGACCGCGCTGCCGCCCGCATCGACGGTACGGGTTTCCTTGTTCTCGAAACGGCGGGTGAAATCGTAATCCCAGCGGTTGTCGTTGAAGGTCCAGTGGTAGTCGCGCAGCTCGCGCACCAGGGTGATCTTCAGGCCCTTGGCCGGCTGCGGCTTGCCGTCCGCATCCACACGCATCAGTTCAAAGCGCGCGTTGCCGTTGGAATCAGCGCCGTCGTCCGGGTTGAACAACGGGCGCACGCCGACCAGTGCGGCGGCCGGCCACACCACCCGCTTCAGGGTGCGGGTGACCGTGCGGCCACCGGTTTCATACAGGCTGCCGGACAGCACCACCGCGATCGGCGCCTTCGCCTTGGTCGCTTCTTCCGGCAACGACACATCTTCGCGCAGCTGGCCATTGGCCGGCAGCGTGGTATCGATCACATCCTTGGCTTCGCGCGGCAGCTGCAGGGTCGGGTCGCCGAAGAAGTAACCCGGCAGCCCCTCCACCGGCTTCTGTTCGGCGGCCACCGCCATGCGCGCGGTGAAGCGGTTGCCATCGGCTGGGGCACCATACAGATAGGCACCGTTGGCCTGCAGACGCAGATCTTCGCCCGGCTTCAGCGTTTTCTGGGTGCTGTCCAGGTCCAGCTTCATGCGCTCGGGCAGGAACTCCTCGATGCGCAGGGTCATGCCCTGGATCGCTTCCTTGCTGGCCGGGTCGGTGCGGAACTCGACCTGCCAGCGCCCGGTCGGCGCCTCGGCGGGAATGGTCTGCTCGAAATTGATGTAGCCCTGTTCGCCCGGTTGCACGCGGGTTTCGCGGAAGGTCTTGCCGTCGGGCTGCTTCAGGCGCAGGAACACCGGCTGACTCTTCACCGGCTTGCCATCGTTGTCACGCAGCAGCGCCGACAGGCGCACCGTCTCACCCGGGCGGTACAGGTCGCGGCCCGACCAGGCGTAGACATCGAACCAGGCGTTGTCACGGCCGGCCACGGCGAACTCGCTCAGGTCCAACGCGGGCTGGTTGAAGGGCAGGAAGCTGGTGTCCTTGCCGCTGCTGGCCACCAGCACGTGGGTGGCGTCCAGGGTGTAGTTCAGCAGCGCATTGCCGTTGCTGTCGGTGCTGCCCTTCAGCACCACCTCGCCCTTGGCATCGAGCACGCGAAGGTCGATACCCTTCAGCGATGCACCGTCCTTGAGCGCGGCGGTGTGTACGAACAGCTTGTCCTTGTACGCGCGGGTGTGCAGGCCGATGTCGCTGACCGAGAAGAAGGCGGTATCGAACTCGCCCTCGTAATCACCGGTGCGCTTGAGCAGGGCGAAATACAGGCCCGGCTCCTGCAGCTCCTTGATGTCCTGGGTCGGCAGGTAGGTCAGCACCCGCTCGTTCTGCTTGCCACCCAGAATGAAACGGTTGACGTAGACCGGCTCGGCCAGCTTGTTGATCGGGCTGCGCTCGTAGTCGCTGCTCAGTTCCCAGCTGCCACGGCGACCGCCGCGCTGGTACTGGCTGAAGAAGGTCGGCAGGTCCTTTTCGCGCACGCGCAGGAACTCGACATCGACTTCCGGCACGTTCACCGACACCACCGGCAGGCCACGGCTGTCCTTGGCCGGCAGCACGCTGCCCTGCGACGCAAAACCGGCCACCGGCTTCAGCTCGCCGCTGAACACCTTCTGCTTCAGTTCCTTGCCCAGGCGGCTGCCATCGGCGGCCAGCAGGTCCGGCGAGACGACCAGACTGAATTCCTTGCCGGCTTCGACGAACGGGTAGCGCAGGGTCAGGCCGTCATCGGACAGGGTCCAGCTGCTGTCATCGTTGCCGACCTTCTCTTCAAAGCGCACCAGCTTGTCGAAGTCCTGGGTGCCGACCAGCGGGCGCGAGAACTCCAGCGCCAGCGACAGGCCTTCACTCTTCTGGTCCGGGTAGGCACGCAGCAGGGTGAACTCCTTCACCTGCTCGGCCTTGGTGGCGATGGCCTCGCCGCTGGCCTTGGGCAGCTGCCCGCTGTCGTTGCGGCAACCGGCCAGGCCCAGCAACAGGCCTCCTGCCAGCAAAGCTGCCGTCCATCCCCACCGCATCCGCCGTGCCGGACCGCTCATGTCGTCACTCCTTGATCGAGGTGCCCATTATAGGGCCGCCGCGTCAAGGCGTTGACGCCGGGCACCCGGTATCGGAAACCAGGTAGACGCCAACCTTGGTTGGCGCTGTCCGACACGCGCCCGCTGCCCGCCTTGTGCCAACCAAGGTTGGCATCTACCAGAGCAGGTCCAGCGCGGGTGCCCGGTGGAGCATCGGAACGGGCCCCGCCCTACCCCGGCAGGTACAGGTCCACATAATCGGTCACCGGCATCGCCGCCAGCGCGACCGGATCCAGCGAGGCGGCCAGGATGCGCTGCTGCTGGGCAGTCGGGAAGCGGTGCGCCAGATGCCGGCGGAACTTGTCCATCAGCAGCGGGATACCCTCCTCGCGCCGGCGCGCGTGGCCCAGCGGGTACTCCACCAGCACCTCCGGCAGCGCGCTGCCATCACTGAAACGCACACTCAGGCCGTTGGCGATGCTGCGCTTGTCGGGATCCAGGTAATCGGCGCTGAGCTGCGGGTCTTCATGGCAGGCCATCTTCGCCCGCAGCGTGTCGATGCGCGGATCGGCCGCCATGTCGTCCTCGTAGTCCTCGGCCACCAGCCGCCCATGCAGCAGCGCGATGGCTACCATGTACTGCACGCAGTGGTCGCGGTCGGCGGGGTTATGCAACGGGCCCTGCTTGTCGATGATGCGGATGCAGGCTTGCTGGGTACGGATCGCGATGTGCTCGATGTCCTCGACCTTCCGCCCCAGCGCGCGCAGCTGATGGTGCAGCAGGACCGCAGCCTCCACCGCTGTCTGCCCGTGGAACTCGGCCGGGAAGCTGATCTTGAACAGCACGTTTTCCATCACGTAGCTGCCGAAGGCGCGGCCGAGGGTCAGCGCCTGGCCATGCATCGATACCGCCTCGAAGCCCCAGGTCGGTGCACTGAGCACGCTGGGGTAGCCCATCTCTCCGGTGGCGGCCATCAGCGCCAGGCGCACGCCACGGCTGGTCGCATCACCGGCTGCCCAGCTCTTGCGCGAGCCGGTGTTGGGCGCATGCCGGTAGGTGCGCAGCGCCTGCCCATCCACCCAGGCCAACGACACCGCATTGAGCATGCGCTCGCGGTCCAACCCGAGCATCTGCGCGACGACGGCGGTGGTGGCCACCTTGACCAGCAGCACGTGGTCCAGGCCAACGCGGTTGAAGGAGTTCTCCAGCGCCAACACGCCCTGGATCTCGTGCGCCTTGATCATCGCCAGCAGCACGTCGTGCACGGTCGGCGGCGGGCGTCGCAACGCGGCCGCATTGCGGCCGAGCCAGTCGGCTACGGCAAGGATGCCACCGAGGTTGTCCGAGGGGTGGCCCCATTCGGCGGCCAGCCAGGTGTCATTGAAATCCAGCCAGCGCACCATCGCGCCGATGTTGAAGGCCGCCTGCACCGGATCGAGCACGAAGTTGGTGCCAGGCACGCGTGCGCCGTTTGTCACACTGATGCCCGGCACCAGCGGTCCCAGCAGCTTGCTGCAGGCAGGGAAGGACAGCGCCTCCAGCCCGCAGCCAAGCGTGTCGAGCAGGCAGTGATGCGCGGTCTGGAACGCCAGCGGCGAATCGATGCGGGTGTCACGCACGTAGTCGACGATATCCATCAGCAGCGCATCCCAGGCTGCACGCGTGTTGGATGGGGTGTGATTCTCGGACATCGTCGATCTCCTCGTAGGTTTGCCAGGCCACGCCAGACCCGGTAGTCGCCAACCTTGGTTGGCGCGGACGTTCACCCGGCGCTGCCTTCTTCATGCCAACCAAGGTTGGCATCTACCGAAGCATGTGATGCCACCGCCGACCAGCCCATCACTCGGCGGGCACCCGCACCTTGCCTTCCATCAGCACGCGGGCACTGCGGCTCATGATGGCCTTGGACACCGTCCACTGGCCGTCAACGCGTGCCGCCTGCGCACCCACGCGCAAGGTGCCCGACGGATGCCCGAAGGTAACAGCCTCGCGCTCGCCGCCACCGGCCGCACGATTGACCAGCGTGCCGGGGATTGCCGCGGCGGTACCGATCGCCACTGCAGCGGTGCCCATCATCGCGTGGTGCAGCTTGCCCATCGACAGCGCACGTGCATGCAGATCGATGTCCGCAGACGAAATCGCCTTGCCGCTGGACGACACGTAGTCCTGTGCCGGAGCGACGAAAGCCACCTTCGGCGTGTGCTGGCGGGTGGCCGCATCTTCCAGCGTCTGGATCAGGCCCATGCGCAAGGCGCCATAGGCACGGATCTTCTCGAAGCGCTCCAGCGCCGCCTTGTCTTCATTGATCGCCGGCTGCAGTTCGGTGCCGGTGTAACCGAGGTCGGCAGCGTTGAGGAAAATGGTCGGGATGCCGGCAGTGATCATCGTGACCTCGAAACTGCCCACGCCCGGCACGTCCAGCGTATCGACCAGGTTGCCCGTGGGGAACATCGCGCCAGCATCACCATCGTCGGACGGGTCGATGAATTCCAGCTGGATCTCTGCGGCCGGGAAGGTCACGCCATCCAGCTCGAAATCGCCGATCTCCTGCACTTCACCATCGCGCATCGGCACATGGGCGATGATGGTCTTGCCGATGTTGGCCTGCCAGATGCGCACGGTGCACAAGCCATCGCGCGGCACCCGGGCCGGATCGATCAGGCCGTTGGCGATGGCGAACGGCCCGACAGCGGTGCTGAGATTGCCGCAGTTGCCGCTCCAGTCCACGAATGCCGTGTCGATCGACACCTGGCCGTACAGGTAATCCACGTCGTGGTCGGGCACCGAAGCGGTGGAAATGATCACGCACTTGCTGGTGCTGGACGTCGCGCCGCCCATGCCGTCGGTCTGCTTGCCATACGGGTCGGGCGAACCGATCACGCGCATCAGCAGCGCATCGCGCGCGGCGCCCGGCACCTGCGCGGCTTCGGGCAGGTCCTGCAGGCGGAAAAACACGCCCTTGCTGGTGCCGCCACGCATGTAGGTGGCGGGGATGCGGAGTTGCGGGAGAAATGCCATGGATCGGTTCCTTGCAATGAAAGACGGCCCTTTTCCGGGCCGTCGGATGTCTCACGCCACCTTGGCGCCTTCCAGGAAGTCCTGGGCGAAGCGCTGCAGCACGCCGCCGGCCTCGTAGATCGCCACTTCCTCGTCGCTGTCCAGGCGGCAGGTCACCGGCACGATCACGTCCTGGCCATCGCGGCGGTGGATGACCACGCGCAACTCTGCGCGCGGCGTCCGCTCGCCGATCACATCGAAGGTCTCGGTGCCGTCGATGCCCAGAGTCAGGCGGGTGGTGCCCGGCTTGAACTCCAGCGGCAGCACGCCCATGCCGATCAGGTTGGTGCGGTGGATGCGTTCGAAGCCTTCAGCAACGATGGCCTCCACACCAGCCAGACGCACGCCCTTGGCGGCCCAGTCACGCGAGCTGCCCTGGCCGTAGTCCGCACCAGCGATGATGATCAGCGGCTGCTTGCGCTCCATGTAGGTCTCGATCGCCTCCCACATGCGCATGACCTTGCCTTCCGGCTCGACGCGCGCCAGCGAGCCCTGCTTCACGCTGCCATCGTCGTTGCGCACCATCTCGTTGAACAGCTTCGGGTTGGCGAAGGTGGCACGCTGCGCGGTCAGGTGGTCGCCGCGGTGGGTGGCGTAGGAATTGAAGTCCTCTTCCGGCAGGCCCATCTTCGCCAGGTACTCACCGGCAGCACTCGAGGCCAGGATCGCGTTGGACGGCGACAGGTGGTCGGTGGTGATGTTGTCCGGCAGCACCGCCAGCGCACGCATGCCAGCCAGCGTGCGCTCACCGGCCAATGCGCCCTCCCAGTACGGCGGGCGGCGGATGTAGGTGCTCTGCGCGCGCCAGTCGTACAGCGGACTGACCTTTGCAGCGTGCTCCACGCGCACGTTGAACATCGGGTTGTAGACGCTGCGGAACTGCTCCGGCTTCACCGCAGCCTTCACCACCGCGTCGATTTCGGCGTCGCTCGGCCAGATGTCCTTCAGGCGCACCTCGTTGCCGTCGGTGTCCACGCCCAGCACATCCTTTTCGATGTCGAAACGGATGGTGCCGGCGATGGCGTAGGCGATCACCAGCGGCGGCGAGGCGAGGAAGGCCTGCTTCGCGTACGGATGGATGCGGCCATCAAAGTTGCGGTTGCCCGACAGCACCGCGGTGGCGTACAGGTCGCGATCGATGATTTCCTGCTGGATCTTTGGATCCAGCGCGCCACTCATGCCATTGCAGGTGGTGCAGGCGAAGGCGACGATGCCGAAGCCCAGCTTCTCCAGGTCCGGCAGCAGGCCGGCCTCTTCCAGATACAGCTGCACCGCCTTCGAACCCGGCGCCAGCGACGACTTCACCCACGGCTTGCGCAGCAGGCCACGCTCGTTGGCCTTGCGTGCCAGCAGCGCCGCAGCGATCACGTTGCGCGGGTTGGAGGTATTGGTGCAGCTGGTGATGGCGGCGATGATCACCGCGCCGTCGGGCATCAGACCCTGTGCCTGTTCGGCCTTGCCGACCTCAAGCTTGGCGGCATCGGCGATGCCACGCTCGACCAGTTCCGATACCGGCAGGCGGCGATGTGGATTGCTCGGGCCAGCCATGTTGCGCACCACCGTCGACAGATCGAAGCGCAGCACGCGCTCGTACTCCGCGGTGGCCAGGTCATCGGCCCACAGGCCGGTGCTGCGCGCGTAGTTTTCGACCAGTGCGACCTGCTTTTCCTCGCGACCGGTCAGGCGCAGGTAATCAAGCGTCTGCCCATCGATGTAGAACATCGCGGCGGTGGCGCCGTACTCGGGGCACATGTTGGAGATGGTGGCGCGGTCACCGATGGTCAGTGCGGCGGCACCCTCACCGAAGAATTCAAGCCAGGCGCCGACCACGCGTTCCTTGCGCAGGAACTCGGTCAGGGCCAGCACCACGTCGGTGGCGGTGATGTCCGGCTGCGGCTTGCCGGTCAGCTCGACGCCGATGATGTCCGGCAGGCGCATCCACGACGCGCGGCCCAGCATCACGTTCTCCGCTTCCAGGCCGCCCACGCCGATGGCGATCACGCCCAGCGCATCCACATGCGGGGTATGGCTGTCGGTGCCCACGCAGGTATCGGGGAAGGCCACGCCATCCTGCACGTAGATCACCGGCGACATCTTCTCCAGATTGATCTGATGCATGATGCCGTTGCCCGGCGGAATCACGTCCACGTTCTCGAAGGCCAGCTTGGTCCAGTCGATGAAGTGGAAGCGGTCTTCATTGCGGCGATCCTCGATGGCGCGGTTCTTCTCGAACGCCTGCGGATCGAAACCACCGCACTCGACCGCCAGGGAGTGGTCGACGATCAACTGCACCGGCACCACCGGATTGACCTTGGCCGGGTCACCGCCCTTGTCGGCGATCGCATCACGCAGGCCAGCGAGGTCGACCAGCGCGGTCTGGCCGAGGATGTCATGGCACACCACGCGCGCCGGGAACCACGGGAAGTCCAGGTCGCGACGGCGCTCGATCAACTGCTTCAGCGAGTCGGTCAGCGTGGCCGGGTCGCAGCGACGCACCAGGTTTTCGGCCAGCACGCGCGAGGTATACGGCAGCGTGGCATAGGCACCGGGCTGGATGGCATCGACCGCGGCGCGCGCGTCGAAGTAGTCCAGCGAGGCGCCGGGGAGGTTCTTGCGATAGTCGATATTCATGGGCTGGCGGAATACTTGAGGCGGGCCGGGTGCCGGCGATGCGGCGGCGAAAACATCCGGCCGGCACGGGGCCGGCCGGATGCATGCAGCAGTGGAACAGTGGCGACGATCAGGAGCGCTTGTCGATGGCCACGAAGTCGCGATCTTCCGGGCCGATGTAGTTGGCGCTCGGGCGGATGATCTTGCCGTCGATGCGCTGCTCGACGATGTGCGCGCTCCAGCCGGCGGTGCGGGCGATCACGAACAACGGGGTGAACATCGCGGTCGGCACGCCCATCATGTGGTAGCTGACGGCACTGAACCAGTCGAGGTTCGGGAACATCTTCTTGATGTCCCACATCACCGTTTCCAGGCGTTCGGCGATGTCATACATCTTCAGGCTCGACTGCTCTTCGGACAGTTCGCGGGCGACGTCCTTGATCACCTTGTTGCGCGGATCGGACACGGTGTAGACCGGGTGGCCGAAACCGATCACCACTTCCTTGCGCTCGACGCGGGCCTTGATGTCTTCCTCGGCTTCGTCCGGATTGTCATAGCGCTTCTGCACTTCAAAGGCCACTTCGTTGGCGCCGCCGTGCTTGGGACCGCGCAGTGCGCCGATGCCACCGCAGATCGCGCTGTACATGTCGCTGCCGGTGCCGGCAATGACGCGGCAGGCGAAGGTCGAGGCGTTGAACTCGTGCTCGGCGTACAGGATCAGCGAGGTGTGCATCGCCTTCACCCACGAATCCTGCGGCTTCTCGCCGTGCAGCAGGTGCAGGAAATGACCACCGATGGAGTCATCGTCGGTCTCCACGTCGATCGCGCGACCGTTGTGGCTCCAGTGGTACCAGTACAGCAGCATCGAGCCCAGGCAGGCCATCAGCTTGTCAGCGATGTCACGTGCGCCCGGATGGTTGTGGTCGTCCTTCTCCGGCGACACGCAGCCGAGCACGGACACGCCGGTGCGCATCACGTCCATCGGGTGCGCCGACGGCGGCAGTTCTTCCAGCGCAGCCTTCACCGCAGCCGGAATGCCACGCAGCGACTTCAGCTTGGCCTTGTACGAAACCAGCTCGGCGCGGGTCGGCAGCTTGCCGTGCACCAGCAGGTAGGCGATTTCCTCGAACTCGCTGGTGTTGGCCAGGTCCAGGATGTCGTAGCCGCGGTAATGCAGGTCGTTGCCACTGCGGCCGACGCTGCACAGCGCGGTGTTGCCGGCGGCGGTGCCGGACAGGGCGACGGACTTCTTCGGCTTGAAGGTCGGGGTTGCGGTCGTATCGTTCATGTTTCCCTCCGAAACTTGATGGTGCAGGGTACTGCTTATTTCTTGGCGGCGAACAGCGCATCGAGCTGCTGCTCGAAGGCGTGGTAGCCGATACGGTCATACAGCTCCTCGCGGGTCTGCATGCTGTCGATCAGGTTGCGCTGGTGGCCTTCGCGGCGGACCGTCTGGTAGACGTTCTCGGCAGCCTTGTTGGCGGCGCGGAACGCCGACAGCGGGAACAGCTGGATGGCCACGCCGGCCGAGGCCAGCTCGTCGCGGCTGAACAGCGGGGTCGCGCCGAATTCAGTGATGTTGGCCAGCACCGGCACCTTCACCGCATCAACGAAGCGGCGGTAGGTCTCCAGGTCGTAGGCGGCTTCAGCGAAGATGCCGTCGGCACCGGCTTCGACGCAGGCGATGGCGCGCTCGATAGCCTTGTCCACGCCGTCCACCTGGATGGCGTCGGTGCGTGCGATCAGGAAGAAGTCCGGATCGGTCTTGGCATCGGCAGCCGCCTTCACGCGGTCGACCATTTCACCCTGCGAGACGATCTCCTTGCCCGGGCGATGACCGCAGCGCTTGGCGCCGACCTGGTCTTCGATATGGCAGGCGGCCGCGCCGGCCTTGATCAGCGACTTCACGGTGCGCGCGATGTTGAACGCGCTGGGGCCGAAGCCGGTGTCGATGTCGACCATCAGCGGCAGGTCGCAGACATCGGTGATGCGGCGCACGTCCACCAGCACGTCTTCGAGGGTGTTGATGCCCAGGTCCGGCAGGCCCAGCGAGCCGGCAGCAACGCCGCCGCCGGACAGGTAGATGGCACGGAAACCGGCGCGCTTGGCCAGCAGCGCATGGTTGGCGTTGATCGCGCCGATCACCTGCAGCGGCGATTCGGCAGCCAGCGCCTCGCGGAAGCGGGCACCAGCGGAGAAGGAGGTGGAAGCGGTCATGCGGCGATCCAGGTTGAAGGACAGGGAGGTAAGCGCAAGCACCATGCCAACCTGCAAGCGATTGATTTCACGGGGATGACCGGCCAAGCGCAGTGAAACATATGAAACATTGAAACAGATGTATCATGCAACATCGCCGCTCCCGATCCCCGCATCATGTACCTGCCCCGCTCGCCCCTGCGCCACGCCGATGCCGACCCCGGCCGTCCAGTGATCTGGACCGTCAGCGTCTCGCGCCTGACTGGTCTGCTTGGCGATGTCATTCCCGAATTCGACCGCCGCGCACGCATCGAGCAGATCAACCTCGGCTTCGAGGAAGCAGTGGAAGTGATCGGCCAGCGCCTGCGCCGCGAGCACTGCGACGTGGTGATCGCCGGCGGCTCCAACGCGGCCTGGTTGCGCGGCCGCCTGGACCTGCCGCTGGTGCCGATCCAGGCCAACGGTTTCGATCTGATGGAAGCGCTGGCGCGGGCGCGCCGCATCGCCCCGCGGATCGGACTTGTCACCCACGCCAGCGATGTGCCGGTATTCAGCAGCTTCCAGCAGAGCTTCGGCCTGGACATCGAGCATCGCCGTTTCGTCACCCGCGAAGACGCCCGCGACTGCATCGCCGACCTGCGCGCCAACGGCATCGAAGTGATCGTCGGCACCGGCATGGCCATCGACCATGCGGAACAGGCCGGCCTGCCGGGCGTGCTGCTGTACTCGGCCGATTCGGTGCGGCAGGCCTTCGAGCACGCGCTGGAACTGACCCAGACCCTGGCACGCTCGGCGGACGCGCGACCGGCCGCACGCCGACGGGCCGCACCGCGCGCCGATGCGCATGCGCTGCTCGGCGACAGCAACGCGATGGCCGACGTGCGTGCGCAGATCGCGCTGTACGCCCCGCACGACAGCACCGTACTGGTTACCGGCGAGACCGGCACCGGCAAGGAACTGGTAGCGCGGCAGCTGCATGCGGCCAGCGGCCGGCGGGGTCGATTCGTCGCACTGAACTGCGGCGCGATCAGCGAATCGCTGCTGGAGGCCGAGCTGTTCGGCTACAGCGATGGCGCCTTCACTGGTGCGCGGCGCGGTGGTCGCGTCGGCCTGGTCGAGGCCGCCGATGGCGGTACGTTGTTCCTGGATGAGATCGGTGAACTGCCGCTGCCGCTGCAGACCCGCCTGCTGCGCGTGCTGGAAGAACGCGAGGTGCTGCGCGTCGGCGCAACCGAACCGACGCCGGTCGACCTGCGCGTCGTTGCCGCCACCCTGCAATCACTGGAACAGCGCGCGGCGGCTGGCAGCTTCCGTCGCGATCTGTATTACCGGCTGGCGGCGCTGCGCATCGCGCTGCCGACTCTGCGCGTGCGTCGCGGCGATATCCCGCTGCTCACTACGCACTTCTTCCGCGAACTGCGCGGCATCGATGCACCGCTGGATGCAGAAGCGCAGGCCCTGCTCGGCGCAGCCGATTGGCCGGGCAATGTGCGTGAACTGCGCAACCTGGTGGATCGGCTGCGCATCCACTGGCAGCCGGGTGAAGGGTTGATCGATGCCGCGCGACTGCTGCAGCTGGCGCCTGAGCTGGTTAACGAAGGCGTCGCGGCACTGCCAGTGGAAAGCAACGGCAAGCGACCGCCGCGTGCGCAGCTGGAGGCGCTGCTGCAGGAACACCGCAATGACCGCGAAGGCATGGCACAGGCGCTGGGCGTATCGCGCACCACGCTGTGGCGGTGGCTGCGCGCGGAGGGATTGTAACCACCTATTGCCTGGTGGGTACCAACCGATGCTTGGCGGGTGCGAACCCTGGTTCGCACCGCTCTTCCGTCAAGCACCTCATCCACGCATGGCGTGGATCTACCGGAACACACCAAATGCTACAGGCGACGCGCCGGCTGGGCGCGAACGAGGAGCACTCACCGTGCCCAGCGCGCTTCGATGGCAAACCGACCACTGCCTACTGCGGCAATCCATAGCAGCAATACGCCCAACGGCACTTCGCTGAGATAGAAGAACCAGCTCAACCAATCCAGCACGCCCAACCCGGCCGGAATGCGCGCGATGCCATCGGTCAACGCCGCCACCGCGCAGATAGCCGCCAGCAGCAGGGCCGAAGGCCGACTCAGCAGGCCCAGTACAAGCAGTCCACCTGCGATCCATTCAATGCCGCCGAGCACCGGTGCACTGAACACAGGAAACGGGATACCCGCGTCGACCAGCGTATGCACCATGCGCTCGCGCCCGGCGTCGGTGAACACCTTGTTCCAGCCGGATACGCAGAACATCACACCTGCCACGATGCGCGCGAGCAGCAACAGGAGTGCTTCCACGCCACGGCGCGGTGCAGGCACGGCAAACAGGCAACGCCAGGACGGCATGGCAACTTCGCAGGTCGAGGGTATTGCAGCGAGTGTGCCCGGCGCCGACCCGCTCGCGCATGAAGCGGACCAGTCCATTAGCGACAAACGCAGATTTTTGTAGAGCCGAGCCCATGCTCGGCTGATGCTCTCGAAGGAGCAGCCGAGCGTGGGCTCGGCTCTACAGCAGCACGAGCACCACTACGCCTTACGGGTACAGCAGACGCTTGCTCCAGCGCCCTTCGGCACCCGCTTCGTAGCACCAGCGCTCGTGCAGGCGGAACTGCGCGCCGTACCAGAATTCGATACGGTCAGGCACCACCCGCAGACCACTCCAGCCGTCCGGACGCGGCACGTCCTTGCCGTCGAAACGTGCCTCGACCTCCGCCACGCGTGCGTCGAACTCCTCGCGCGTGTTCAACGTCTTCGACTGCAGCGACGCCCACGCGCCGATCTGGCTCATGCGCGGACGGCTGGCAAAATAGGCATCGGCTTCGGCATCGGCCACCTGCTCCACGCTCCCCTCGATGCGCACCTGGATGCCAGCCTCGCGCAGGCTGCGCCACAGGAACAGCAGCGCCGCCTGCGGATTGGCCTGCAGTTCGGCGCCCTTGTGGCTGTCCAGATGGGTGTAGAACACGAAGCCGCGCTCGTCGAACGCCTTCAGCAACACAGTTCGCGCCGACGGCCGGCCCTGCGTATCGGCAGTGGCCACGGTCATCGCATTGGGCTCCACCTCACGGCTCTGTTTCGCTTCTTCAAACAGGGCGGCAAAGGTCGACAGGGCTTCGGCGTACAGGTCGCTCATGACAGCGTTCTTCTCACACGGTTTGGGCTATTGTGGCGGCATGGTCGCTGCTGCGTACATGCCCCAGGTGAAAGGATTCCCCGAAACAGTGGTCGAGCAGGCGCTGGATGACGCGCTGGGCAGCAGCACAGCCGTTCCAGTATTGGCGATCAGCGGCCTGCAGGGGAGCGGCAAATCGACGCTGGCCGCGCAGGTGGTCGCCCGTGCCCATGCCCGTGGCCTGAACGCCGCAACGCTCTCCATCGACGATGTCTACCTGACCCGCGCGCAGCGCCAGCGCCTGGCGCGTCAGGTACATCCCTTGTTGATCACCCGTGGCCCGCCGGGCACCCACGACCTGCCGCTGGCGCATGCGGTACTGGATGCAGTGGCCGCACGACAGCCGCTGGCCCTGCCCCGATTCGACAAACTGGCCGACGAGCGCCTGCCCGAAGCGCAGTGGCCGCAGCTCGAAAAGCCGCTGGACCTGCTGGTGTTCGAGGGCTGGTTCCTCGGCACTCCGGCGCAGGACGCTTCCGAACTGGACCCTCCCCTCAACGCACTCGAGCGCGAGGCCGATGCCGATGGCCGCTGGCGGCGCTGGTGCAACCAGGCGCTGGCCCGCGACTATCCGGCGCTGTGGCAGCGCTGCGACCGTCTGTGGTTCCTGCAGCCCCCGGATTTCTCGGTGGTGCCGCGTTGGCGCTGGCAGCAGGAGCAGAACCTGCAGGCGGCCCAGCCCGGCCGGCACGGCATGAGCCGGCCGCAGCTGGAGCGCTTCGTGCAGTACTACGAGCGGGTCAGCCGGCAGGCATTGCGTGCGCTGCCGGCCATTGCCGACCGGATGCTGGTGCTGGATGCGCAGCGCCAAGTGCAGGCGCTGCGCTGAGCAGGCTCACTCGACGAGGAAGGTGATCCGCAGGTTCACCCGCCATTCGGTGATCTCACCGTTGCCGTCGGTGACCACCTTGGTCTCGTTGATCCAGGCGCCCTGGATGCCCTTGACCGTCCCGGACACCTTCTTCAATCCGCTGCGCACTGCGTCCTCCACGCTCTTGGGCGAGGACGCATTGATTTCGATGACCTTGGCAACCGACATGGCAGGTACTCCGTCAGGCGCGGGAAACCCCGCAGGAACCTCCACCCTGACGTGAAGAACGTAAAGGCCAAGGCACGGAGGTGTTAGCATCAGAGGGCATGAATCCCGCTCCGAACCTGATCCTGATCGGCCCGATGGGCGCCGGTAAAACCTGCATCGGCCGCCGCCTCGCCGAGCGCTTCACGCTGGACTTCGTCGACGTCGACCAGGCCATCGTCGATGCGACCGGGGCCAGCATCCCCACGATCTTTGAACATTCCGGCGAAGCCGGCTTCCGCGCCCATGAGCGTGAGGCGCTGGCGCAGGTGCTGGCCGGCCGTGGCCAGCTGGTGTCCACCGGCGGCGGTGCCGTGCTCGATCCGGACAATCGCGCCCTGATCGCCCGGCGTGGCTTTGTCGTCTACCTGCGGGTCAGCGTCGCCGCCCAGCTGGAGCGCCTGTCACGCGACAAGGCGCGCCCCCTGCTGCAGCGGCCGGACCGCGAACAGGTACTGCAGGATCTGGCCGCGCATCGCGACCCGCTGTATCGCGACCTGGCCGATGTCACCCTCGATACCGACCCGTTTACCGCAGCCGATGCGACCGCCCAGCTTGTGCTCAAGCTGGCCACGCACTGGCAGCGACAGGACCCCACTGCATGACTTCCCCTACCCTGCTGCAGGTCGCCGTTGGCGGCGACCGCCCCTACTCCATCACCATTGGCGCCGGCGCCCAGGCCGAAGGTTCCGCGCTGGCCAACCATGTACGCGGCCGCCATGTGCTGCTGGTCAGCGACAGCGAGGTTGCGCCGCGCTATCTGGATGCCGTCAGGCAGACCCTGCTGGCCGCACGCCCGGACCTGATCGTGGGTGAGCACGTGCTCGCTGCCGGCGAAGCCTCCAAGACCCTGGCCGAGTTCGGCTCGGTCATCGAGGCGCTGGCTGCGCTCGGCGCAACCCGCGATGCCTGCGTGTTCGCCCTCGGCGGCGGTGTGGTCGGCGACCTTGCCGGCTTTGCCGCGGCCTGCTGGATGCGCGGCGTCGACTGCGTGCAGCTGCCGACCACGCTGCTGGCGATGGTCGACTCCTCGGTGGGCGGCAAGACCGCCGTGGATATCCCGGCCGGCAAGAATCTGGTCGGCGCGTTCCATCCGCCGCGTGCGGTGATCGCCGATACCCGCGTGCTGGCCACCCTGCCGCCGCGTGAACTGCGCGCCGGCCTGGCCGAAGTAGTGAAGTACGGTGCACTGGGTGATGCGGTGTTCTTCGAATGGCTGCAGCAGCATGCCGACGCACTGGCGGCCGGCGAAGATGCCGCGATCGCCGAGGCCATCGCCCGCAGTTGCCGGCACAAGGCGGCGATCGTCGAGCGCGATCCCTTCGAGAAGGGCGAACGCGCCCTGCTCAACCTCGGCCACACCTTCGGCCACGCCATCGAAACCGAACAGGGCTACTCCGCACCGGGGCGCGATGCGCTGAACCACGGTGAAGCCGTGGCGGTGGGCATGGTGCTGGCGGCCCGCCTCTCCACCCACCTGGGCCTGGCCGACGACGCCGACCGTGCGCGCCTGCAAGCCCTGCTGGAGCAGTTGGGCCTGCCGGTGGCAATCCCCGCCGGACTGGACCCTCAGGCCCTGCTCGGCCGCATGCGCCTGGACAAGAAGAACGTGGCCGGCCGCCTGCGCCTGGTGCTGTGGCGCGGCATGGGCCGTGCCGAAGTGGTGCCGGATGTGGATGAAGCGGCGGTACTGAAGGTACTGGGCGAAGGCTGACCGCTTCCGCGTTCGCCGGGCATGGCCCGGCGCTACCGGGGAGGTTTCATGAGGTTGCCGGCCAGCGGCCAGCACTACCGCGTTGCGGCAGGGGTCACACCACCCCCGCTACAATCGACGCCATGCACGTCCACCTGCAACAACCCGCCGACGGTGCCCAGGCACCGCGCTTCCTGCGCCTGACCCTGGTCCCGGACCTGTTCGGCGGCTGGGAGCTGCTGCGCGAATCCGGCCGCGTCGGCGCCCGCTCGCAGCTGCGGCGCGAGCTGTACCTCAAGGCCGACGAAGCCCGCCACGCCTACGAGAAGGCCCGCGATGCAGAACTGCATCGGGGCTTCCAGATTCTTTCGCACGGCGACTGACTGCGCCGCTGCCCTTTTCGCCCAAGGAATGCCCACTGTGACCAGCCCTCTCCGCAACGATCGCCTGCTGCGCGCCCTGCGCCGCGAACCGGTGGACTGCACCCCCGTCTGGCTGATGCGCCAGGCCGGCCGCTATCTGCCGGAATATCGCGCCACCCGGGCCAAGGCAGGCAGCTTCCTGGCCATGGCCAAGAACCCGGAGATCGCCTGCGAAGTCACCCTGCAGCCGCTGCGCCGCTTCCCGCTGGACGCGGCCATCCTGTTCTCGGACATCCTCACCATTCCCGATGCAATGGGCCTGGAGCTGTACTTCGTCGAAGGCGAAGGCCCGAAGTTCCGTCACCCCGTGCGCGATGAAGCGGCCATCGCCAGGCTGGCGGTACCGGACATGGAACAGGACCTGGGCTACGTGATGGACGCGGTGCGCCTGATCCGCCGCGAGCTGGACGGCCAGGTGCCGCTGATCGGTTTTTCCGGCAGCCCGTGGACACTGGCCTGTTACATGGTCGAAGGCGGCGGCAGCAAGGATTTCGCGCGCATCAAGGCGATGGCGCTGAATCATCCGCAGGCCCTGCACCGTCTGCTGGAAGTAACCACCGACGCGGTGATCGCCTATCTCGGCGCGCAGCGCGCCGCCGGTGCGCAGGCCCTGCAGGTGTTCGACACCTGGGGTGGCGTTCTGTCGCCAGCAATGTACCGCGAGTTCTCGCTGCGCTATCTGCAGCGCATCGCCGAAGGCCTGGAGCGCGGCGAAGGCAGCGAGCGCACGCCGCTGATCCTGTTCGGCAAGGGCACCGGCCTGCACCTGGAAGCGCTGTCGCAGACCGGCGCCGATGCGCTCGGCCTGGACTGGACGCTGGACCTGGATGAAGCACTGCGCCGCACTGGCGGGCGCGTAGCCCTGCAGGGCAATCTGGACCCGACCACGTTGTATGCCTCGCCCGATGCGATCGCCGCCGCGGCCGCACGCGTACTCGACACCTATGCCGCCGGCAATGGCGGTTCGCGCGAGGGCCATGTGTTCAACCTCGGCCACGGCATGTCGCCGGACATGGACCCGGCCCATGTACAGGTGCTGGTCGACGCGGTGCACGCGCACAGCCAACGCTGAGCATCCCGCATGCAGTCGCGGCGCGATGTTGATCGCGCCGTGACCCGCAGTGCGCGATCATGGCGCCCCCACGTTGCACCGGCCACACCCCATGTCCACAGCGCCATCGACCTACACCCGCCAGCGTCCCCTGCTGTGGCTGGTCTCGCTGGCGATCTTCATGCAGATGCTGGACTCGACCATCGTCAACACGGCGCTGCCGGCGATGGCGGCCAGCCTCGGCGAAAGCCCCCTGCAGATGCAGTCGGTGGTGTTCAGCTACGCGCTGGCCGTGGCCACCTTCATTCCCGCCTCCGGCTGGATCGCCGACCGCTACGGCACCCGTCGCACCTTCCTGGTGGCGATCATCCTGTTCACCCTCGGCTCGCTGGCCTGCGCGATGGCGCAGCAGCTGCACCAGCTGGTGGCTGCACGCGTACTGCAGGGCATCGGTGGCGCGATGCTGCTGCCGGTCGGGCGCCTGGCGGTGATGCGCTCGGTGCCGCGCGAGGACTTCCTGCGTGCGATGAGCTTCATCGCCATCCCCGCGCTGGTCGGTCCGCTGATCGGCCCGACCCTGGGCGGCTGGCTGGTCGAGATCGCATCGTGGCACTGGGTGTTCCTGATCAACCTGCCGATCGGCGTCATCGGCTTCATCGCGGCGATGAAGATCATGCCCGACCACTACGCCAGCCATCGAACCCGTTTCGACCTGCGCGGCTACGCAATGCTGGCCTTTGCGATGGTGGTGCTGTCGCTGGCGCTGGATGGCATTTCCGGACTCGGCACACCGCACGCGCTGGTGATGCTGATGACCGTGGCCGGCCTGGCTGCGCTGGTCGGCTACTGGCTGCACGCAGCAAATTCAACCGCACCGCTGTTTTCGCTGGCGCTGTTCCGCGTGCCCAGCTATCGCATCGGCATTCTCGGCAACCTGTTCTCGCGCATCGGCAGCAGTGCCATGCCGATGCTGATTCCGCTGCTTCTGCAGGTCGGCCTTGGCCTGGGGCCGATGAACGCCGGCCTGATGATGGTGCCGGTGGCGGCCGCGGGCATGGTGTCGAAGAAGCTGGCGGTGAAGCTGGTCGAACGCTACGGCTATCGCCGGGTACTGATGACCAACACCGTGCTGGTCGGCCTGGCGATGGCCAGCTTCATCCTGATGACACCGGGCCAGCACCTGAGCGTGCGCCTGCTGCAGCTCGCGTTCTTCGGTGCGGTCAATTCGCTGCAGTTCACCGTGATGAACACTGTCACCCTGCGCGACCTGGATCGCGAGTTCGCCAGTTCCGGCAACAGCCTGCTGTCGATGGTGATGATGCTCGCCGCCGGCTTCGGTGCGGCAGCTGCAGGCAGCCTGCTGGCCGCGTTCGGCACGCAGCTGGAAGGCCACGGCGCGACGGCTGCGCTGCATGCCACGTTCCTGTGCGTGGGTGCGATCACCCTGACCTCGACGCTGATCTTCTGGCAGCTGCCCGACACCAAGCCCGAACCGCGCGAGGTCGAGCACGTAGCGGAGTAGTGGGTTCGGCAGGGCTGCGCCCTGCACCTGCAGAGGCCACTGCGCAAGCAACAGCAACGGCAACAGCGGGCTATCCGTGGGATGGCGGGGCGGTGTCGGATTGCGGGGACGCCGCAAGTACGTCCCTGTAGGCTTGGCCGCGGCATCCATGCCGCGGACACCCCGCAATCCGACACCGCCCCACCTTCGACAGATTTCCGGTGGCTGATGGATCCACGCCATGCGTGAATCCATGTCCATCGAGATCGAATATTTCGACAATTGAACGAACAGCATCCACGCATGGCGTGGATCTACAGTGTCGACCAAGGTCGACACCCACCAACAGCAACACAGAACGCCGTTCCGACAGATCGCGGAAATCTGTCGAAGGCGGGGTGGGTCCGGTTGCGGGGGCGTGAGCGCCATGGATGGCGCGACCGAGCTTACATGGACGTACTTGCAGCGTCCCCCGCAACCGGACCCACCCCGCCATCCCACGGATAGCCAGCTGTTGCTGTTGCTTCGGCCGTTGCTGTTGCCTCTGCAGGTGCAGGGCGCAGCCCTGCCGAACCCCTACCGCCCCAGCACGCGGGCGATCGCTTCCACCAGCAGCTCACCGGTCACCGGCTTGCGCAGGAAACCACCGATGCCGGCCGCTTCCACCTGCTGCTGCAGATCGGGGTCGGTACGTGCGGTCACTGCCAGCAGCGGCAGCGTGTAGCCCTGGTTGCGCAGGTGCTGGGCGAGTTCGAAACCGCTCAGGCCCGGAAGATCCAGATCAAGCAGGCCGACATCGAAATCACCTGCGCTGATCTCACGCAGTGCGGCCAGCGCGTGGGCGGCGTGGACCACCTCATGGCCACGGGTCGCGAGCAGGCCACACATCACATCGGCCACGGTCGCATCGTCCTCCACCAGCAACACCCGCAGCGGTGGCATGTTGACCGCGGCAGCAGCGGCATCACTGTCGGCACCTCCGTCGCTGGCCGCACCCTGTTGCAGCGGCAGTGGCAGGCTGACACCGAAGCAGGTACCGCTGCCCAGCTGGCTTTCCACGCGGATCCGGCCCTGCATGGCCAGTGCCAGCTCGCGGCAGATCGCCAGGCCCAGACCGCTGCCACCGTACTGCGCGGCCGTGCGCGCGCCATCAGCCTGTTCGAAACGCCGGAACAACCGTTGCTGCTGCTCCTGGCTGATGCCCGGGCCGGTGTCGCGCACCTCGAAATACAGCCCACGCGGCCCTTCCTCGCAGCGCGCGTGCAGGGTGATGCTGCCGCGGCTGGTGAACTTGACCGCGTTGGAGAGCAGGTTGAGCAGGATCTGTCGCACCCGCATCGCATCGCCGGTCGCTTGCAGCCCTGCCGGCAACTGGTTGTCGAGGATGAACCGCAGGCCCTTCTGCGCAGCCAGCGGTCCCATCAGCGCGGCCAGATCCTGCAGCAGACGATTGAGACCGAACGCATTGGATTGCAGTTCCAGGCGCCCCGATTCGATCCGCGCCAGATCCAGCGCATCGTTGACCAGATGCAGCAGGTGCTCACCGGCGTGCCGGATCGACTGGGTATAGCCGCGCTGCTGCGGATCCAGCGGCGAGGCCAGCAACAGCTCACTCATGCCCAGCACGCCGGTCATCGGCGTGCGGATTTCATGGCCGAGATTGGCGAGGAACCGGGTCTTGGCCGCCGAGGCGTGTTCGGCCAGGTCCTGCTTGTGCAGAGCGAGCTGGTAGGCGTGCTGGCGCTGCAGCCGGCGCCGGTACAACCAGGCGAACCAGCTGGTCAGCAGCAACGCAATCGAGGCCAGCACCAGCAGCCCGGACAAGCTGCGCCACCATGGCGGCTGCACGTGGAATTCCAGGGTCTGCACCCGCGACCACACGTGGTCGGCCGAGCGCGCCTGCACTTCCAGCCGGTAGGCCCCGGGTGGCAGGCGCGAGAACAGGCGCTCGCCTGCCGGGCCCACCTCGACCCAATCAGGGTCATAGCCGGCCAACCGGTAGCGGTAGGTGTTGGAGGCCGAATCGGCGAAGGACAGCAGGCGCGCGACGATACGCAGGTCGCGGTCGCCATCGGCGATCTGCAGCGGCGTGTCATGGGTCAGGTCCAGCAACTGTTCGTTGCGGCGCACCTCCACCCGCTCGATCACCAGCGGCGCACGCCGGGTGGAAGGCCGCACCTGCTCGGGATCGAACACCACCACACCGGCGGGGGTACCCGCCACCATGCGCCCAGCGGCGGAGGCAATCAGGGTGTGTTCGCGGAACTCCTGGCTGGGAAGCCCATCGTGCACCCCATACAGGCGTACGCTCTCGCCATCGGCACTGACCCGCACCAGGCCGCGGGCACTGGTGGCCCACGCCACGCCCTGTGCGTCAACGACCAGCCCAGTGGCGGAAATCGCCGGATAGCCCTGCTCCGTGCCCACCACCGCCTGCCGTTCCAACCTGCCCTGGCTCCAGAGATACCGCGACAGGCGGCCATCCTCGGACAACCAGATCTGCCCATCCTTGCCGACGTGCAGGGCATACACTGCCGTGGCCGGCGCACCCGGCACCGGCTGGAAGCGCTGCGCATCCGGTTGCCACTGCAGCAGGCCACGGCTGCTGGCCAGCCAGATCCGGTCCTGCGGGCCGCATTCCACGTCAAGATTGAGCTGGCCGGCCTGCAGACCATCCTGACCGTTGTCCAGCTGCCGGCGCACATGCCCATCCAGGTCACGCTGCTGCAGGCCCGCTGCCAGCATCAACCACAGGCTGTCACCATCACAGGTCATCATCGCCTCGATGTTGCCTTCCATGGTCGCGTCGGCACCGGCATCCCGGCCCCAGCGCCGCAGCTCGCCCCGGCGCGGGTCGTAGCGCATCAAGGCGTCGGTCGAACCCACCCACACCCGTCCCTGCCGGTCTTCGCGCACCGACGTCAGCCAGTGCATGCCATTGACGAAAGTGCGGTGCTGCTCGATCACGCCCGTGCGCGGATTGAAACGGTCCAGCGCGCCATGGCTGCCGACGGTCCACACGCCGCCATTGCTGGAGGGGCTGGTACCCAGCACATAGGAATTGCGCAGCGAGGACGGATCATCCTCCAGCCGCGAGAACACCGAGAACTGCCACCAGCGCGGCAGCAGATGCCACAGGCCGGCATTGGTGCTGGCCAGCCAGATGCCGCCTTCGCGATCCTCATAGGCGCCGGTCCAGTTCGGCCGCACCAGGCCACGAGCGATGGCGCTGTAAAGCGGCACTGTCTGGTACCGTCCATCGATGCCCCGGCCCAGGCCGCTGCGCGTATCCAGCCAGTGCCCACCCTGCTCGTCGCGCAGCATCATGCCCAGCACCTGGTCGCCGGCCGGCAATGTCCAGGGAACGGATTCGAAACGGCCATCCGGGCGGCGCACCGTGGCCCCGGCCAGCGTGCTGATCCAGAGGCTGCCGTCCGGTTCTGCGGTCAGTCCATTGATCAGCAGGCTGGGCACCAGGTCGCCGCCGATGCGTTCGAAATCGGTGCCGGTCCAGCGCGCCACGCCATGCTTGGTGCCGACCCACAGGCTGCCATCGGCAAGCGTGGCCAGGTACGGCACCGACGCGGCCGGGACACTGCGCGGGTTGTTCGCTTCGGGCAGGAACCGCTGCAGGCGATCATTGCTGTCCAGCCGGTACAGGCCGCCTTCGTGGGTGCCGAACCAGATCGCGCCATCCGGCGTTGCAGCCAGGCTCCAGACCGTGTTGCTGCCCATCAGCGGCTGGCTGCTGCGGTCGTAGAAGCGCAGCTGCCGGCGATCGGCCGACATCCGCACCAGGCCGGCATTTTCAGTGCCGATCCACAACTCGTTGCGGGCATCGACCAGCACGCTCCAGATGCGGTTGTCGCGCAGGCCGTCTTCGGAACGCCAGATGCGGTAGTTGCGCCCGTCGTAGCGGGCCAGGCCATCGTTGGTGGCAATCCACAGGTAGCCGTAGCGGTCTTCGGCCATGCGGTTGACGGTGTTGGACGGCAACCCATCGAACACCGTGACCTGCCGCGGCGAAGGTGGCACCGGCTGCGCGGCAGCGGGCGCCAGGCAGCACAGCAGCAGCATCAGCAGCGTCACTGCCCGCAGATACACCACCGATGGCCTCCTCACGCTGCTGTTGATGATGCCCACGCCGTGGGCGTCGGCATGGTAAACCGAAAGTTGCGGGATTCACGCCGCAAGATGCCGTACTCAGCTGATGATCTGGCGTTTGCTGCGCGCCTGGGCAATCGCCGCCACCAGCAGATCGCCGGTCACCGGCTTGCGCAGGAAACCATCGAATCCGGCCGCAAGCACCTGGGTCTCGGCATAGGCATCCGAGCGCGCGGTAACGGCCACCAACGGCAGCTCGTAGCCCATCGCGCGCAGCTGGCGGGCGATGGCGGTGCCATCGAGTGCCGGCAGGTCGAGGTCGAGCAGGCCGACATCGAATCCCTCGGTGGATATCTCCGACAGTGCGCCCAGGCCATGCAGCACGTGCACCACCTCATGGCCGCGGCCGCGCAGCAGGCCAGCGATGACCTCGGCAACGGTTGCATCATCCTCGACCAGCAGGATGCGCAGTGCAGGCAGGGTCGGCGACGCTGCCTCGCCAGGGCTGGAGGCCTGCTGCCGGCTCCATGGCAGCGGCAACCGCACTGCGAAACGTGCGCCGCGCCCCGGCTGGCTGTCGACATCGATGCGGCCGCCCATCGCCACCGCCAGCTCCTGGCAGATCGCCAGGCCCAGCCCGCTGCCGCCATAGCGCGAGGCGGTGCGCGGGCCATCGGCCTGTTCGAAGCGGTGGAACAGGCGCTGCTGCTGTTCGGCATTGATGCCCGGCCCGCTGTCGCTGACTTCAAAGGTCACCGCGCCACCGTCCTCGTCCAGACGCGCCGCCAGACCGACATGGCCGCGCTCGGTGAACTTGATCGCGTTGCCCAGCAGGTTCAGCAGGATCTGGCGGACGCGCATCTCATCACCACTGACGCAGAACGGGCCAGGCAGTGCATCCCCGCGCTGGAAATCCAGCCTGCGCTGTTGTGCCATCGGCTGCATCAACGCCTGCACCTGGTCCAGCAGTCCGCCCAGGTCGAACGGCCGGATGTCCAGTTCAAGCCGGCCGGCCTCGATCCGTGCCAGGTCCAGCGCATCATTGACCAGCCGCAGCAGATGGCTGCCGGCCTGCTGGATCGAGCCTGCATAGCTGCGCTGCACCGGGTCCAGTTCGGTGGCCAGCAGCAGTTCGCTCATGCCTAGTACGCCGGTCATCGGCGTGCGCACTTCGTGGCCCAGGGTCGCCAGGAAGCGGCTCTTGGCCTGCGATGCCTGCTCGGCGATCTGCTGCTTGTGCACCGTCAACTGCCACTGCTGGCGCCGCCGCAGCCGCCTGCGGATCGACCACAGCAGCGCCAACAGCAACAGCGAGCCCAGCATCACGTAGCCGAAGATCGCCATGCCGCTGCGCCACCAGGGCGGCAACACCTTGATGTGCAGCTGCTGCGAGGGTGTCCACGGGCCACTGGCCGATGCGGCCTGCACCTCGATCGAATAGGCCCCGGGCGGCAGCCGCGACAACGTACGCTGGCCATCCCCGCCCTGTTCCACCCAGTTCTGGTCGTAGCCCTGCACGCGGAACCGGTAGCGGTTGCCCTGCGGGTTGGCATAGGACAACAGCCGCGCATCGATCTGCAGGTCACGGTCATCGGGCCCCAGCAACAGCAGGCCGGAGGTCGGCAAGGGCTGCCAGCCGCGCGCATCATCACGACGCACGCGCACCTGCGCGATCACCAGCTGCGACGGCGGAAGTTCGACGTCGGCGGCATTCGGATCGAAGCCCACCATGCCGGTCTGGGTAACGGCCAGCACCCGGCCATCCGCATCGATCGCCGGCGGGCGTCCGGTGAACTCGGCATCGAGCAGGCCATCGCGCTCATTGAATATCTGCAGGCGACGCTGTTTCGGATCCCAGCGCAGCAGGCCACGCGGTGTCGTCGCCCACAACTGCCCGTTCGCGGCCAGGGCCAGCCCACCCATGCTGACCGGCGGCACGCCGGCGCCAGCATCGACGCGCTGGATCAGGCGCAGGCTGAGGCCATCCCACTGGTAGCGTTCAAATGCGCCCTGGCGTGCGATCCACATCTGCCGGGGATCGATCCACACCAGATCGTAGATCGGGCCCCTGGAAACGCCGGGTACCGCTTCGAAGCGGTCACCCTGCTCGCGCAGGATGCCCATTTCCCCCATCACCCAGGCCCGCCCCGTGGCATCGAAGCGGATCTGTTCGACCGGCGCATCGGTGTTGCCACGCAGCGTCGCGCCATCGAAAGTGCGCAACAGGCGGCCCTCGGCACTGCGCTGCTGCAGGCCCAGATTCATCACCGACACCCAGACCGTGCCATCAGGCGCCTGCCGCATCAGATCGATCCGCTGCCGCAGGTCGGAGCCGCCGCCGATGCGCCAGTCGCGCAGCGCACGGGTGGCCGGGTCATAGACGCTGATGCGTCCCGCGCGGCCCAGCCACAGCCGCCCATCGGGACGTGGCAGCACCGACCACACCGCGCCACCGCCGAGCTCGCGGTCGCTGGCCAGCAGCCTCAACGTCCCCTGCGCATCGATCTGGTAGACACCATGAGCAGAGCCAACGTAGTAGCTGCGACCGTCACTGGCGGCGCTCAACAGGTACTGGCTGTCGAGCGGTTTGCCATCAAGCTGGTACCAGGTCGAAAAACGCCGCCAGTCTGGCGGAAGGTAGGCCAGGCCCTGGGTCAACAACGCGACCCACAGCCCTCCTTCATGATCCTGCAGCAGGTCGAGCACGCCACTATGGCCCGTCAGGAAGCCACTGCCACGGTCGCCTTCCAGCTTGCGCAGCACCTGGCCGTCACCGCGCAGCAGGCCATCGGAGGTTCCCGCCCAGTAGCCTCCGCGGCTGTCGGGCAGCACCAGTGCCGAACGCAGACCGGCGCTGTCGGCCCAGGCAGGTCGCGTTACCCGATCCTGCGCATCGATACGGTACAGGCCGTCGTTCTGTGTGCCGACCCAGATTGCGCCATCGGCGTCGCGGCTCAGCCGCAGCACGCTGACTGCCGCCAGTTCGCGCGGCGCCACGGCTTCGAAGGCATGGCCGTTCCAGCGCGCCACGCCGGTTTCGGTTCCCACCCACAGCCGTCCCTGCGCATCGACCAGGCTGCTGAAAACGGTGTCGCTCGGCAGTCCGCCGGGCTGCGCCGGATCATGCTGGAAATGGCGCAGCGAGCCGTCTTCGCCGAAGCGGCAGACCCCATGGCTGCTGCTGCCGATCCATAGCGCATCCTCGGCATAGGCCAGCGTCCAGAACTGTCCCTGGCAGCCCTCGGTGACGGAATCGAAGGTCTTGAAGCGCTCGCGATCGGCATCCAGGCGGGCCAGCCCCTTGCCGTTGATGCCGACCCATACCCGGTCGAGCGGGTCGACCAGCAGGGTTTCGATCTCGTTGCCGGGCAGCGAATCCGGTTGTGCCGGGTCGTGCTGCCACACCCGCAGTTCACCACCGTCATAGCGGGCCAGGCCGCCGTCGGTGGCAGCCCACACACGGCCCTGTCGGTCTTCTGCCAGCGCGACCACCATGCGCGAGGGCAATCCCTCGGCCGCGCCGAAACGGCGCAGGCGCGGCGTTTCGCCGGCCATGTCCAAGGTCGCAGCTGCAGCGGAAAGCGCCAACAGCACCAGACCTGCTCCTGCAATGCCTTGGCACCACCGGCGCCAGCCGCTCGTCATCCTGAACCCCCTGTCCTGTGCCGATTGTCACACAGGGCTGCAGCCATCGCTGCAACAGCCTGTTTCCGGCCACATCGGCACCACGAACTGTTGCAGCCGTGGACACAGCGTTGCGCAGGGGCTATGGGTATGATCGAACAGTCTTTTTCCCGGAGTCCACCGCCGATGCGCCACTGCCTGGCCCTGCTGCCGATGCTGCTTGCCGTCGCCCCCGCCTGGGCAGGCAACGATGCCTACCGCATCGATCCGGTACACACCCGGGTGCTGTTCGCCATCGACCATGCCGGCTACTCGCAGGCGCTGGGTACGATCTCCGGAAGCCAGGGCCAGCTGCAGTTCGATAGCGACAACTGGCGCGATGCGACACTGGACGTCGAGATTCCGGTAGCACGACTGGACCTTGGCGATGCCAAGTGGAACCAGGCCACGCTGGCGCGCAGCCTGCTCGACGGCGAACGCTTTCCCACCGCCCGCTTCGTTTCCCACCATGTTGAACCGATCGACGCGAAACGTGCCCACGTGACCGGGACACTGACCCTGCGCGGCGTCAGCCAGGAAGTCACGCTCGAGGTGACCTTGAACCAGGTCAAACGCTATCCGCTGCCGCCGTTCCGGCGTACTGCAGGGTTCTCCGCCACCACGACACTGAGCCGCCGAGCCTTCGGCATCACCGCCTGGCCGGGCGTGATCGGCGATGCGGTGCAGGTGCGGATCGAGGCTGAAGCCACGCTCGACCGCAGCGATTCTCCGGGAACTCCCGCGCCCCAACCCCACTCCGACAGCCAGACGGCCACCAAGGACCCTTCATGACCGCCAAGAACACCCCCGCCGCCTGGGGGAGTGTCAGCCAGACCCTGCACTGGCTGATCGCATTGCTGATTCTCGCCCTGGGCATCGTCGGCCTGACCATGGGCGAGCTGCCGAAGACGCCCAAGTACTTCTGGGTCTATACCGCGCACAAGTCGATCGGCATCACCGTGCTGGCACTGGTGGTGCTGCGCCTGGGCTGGCGCCTGTATGCCGGTGCCCCCAAGCCGGTACCGGGCGTGCCGAGCTGGCAGGAGCGCATCGCCAGCGCCACCCATGTGCTGCTGTATGTGCTGATGTTCGCCATCCCGTTGTCGGGCTGGATATACGACTCGGCCAGCGGCCTGCGTCCGTTCCGCTGGCTCGGTCTGGTCGAAGTGCCCAAGCTCAGCGGACCGGACCCGCAGGTCGTGGCGGTTTCCCATGCCCTGCACGAATACGGCTTCTGGCTGTTGATCGCGGTGGTACTGGCCCATGCCGGTGCTGCCTTCTACCACCACCTGTTCCAGCGCGATGCCACCCTGTCCCGGATGTTGCCGCGTGGCTGGCTCGCCTCTCCCCAGAAGGACTGACCGATGAACCTGAAACTGACCACCCCGGCCGCCGTGGCCGCCGCCCTCGCCGGCATGCTGGCCACCGCACCGGTGCTCGCCGCCGATTACGCCCAGGCGCCAGGTGCCGGTTCGTTCCTGGCCTTTGCCACCAAGTACGACGGTGAAGTGTTCACCGGCAGCTTCCCGGGCTTCGCCACCAAGCTCAGCTTCGACCCGGCCAATCCGGCTGCGGGTTCGCTGGACGTGGTGATTCCGCTGGCCGGCGCCAAGAGCGGCAACAGCGACCGCGACTCCACCCTGCAGGGCGCGGACTTCTTCAGCGTCGGCAAGTTCGCTACCGCACGCTACACCGCCAAGGGTTTCCGCGCGCTCGGCAACGACCAGTTCGCCGCCGATGGCACGCTGGAACTGCGCGGCGTCAGCAAGCCGGTCACCTTCACCTTCACCTGGAAGCCCGGCGCACAGCCGGTGCTGACCGGCAAGGCGACGGTCAAGCGCCTGGACTTCGGTGTCGGCGGCGGCGACTGGGCCGATACCAAGACCATCCCCGACGAGACGGCGATCAGCACGATCGTGAAGTTCGACGCGAAATAAGACGCCCTGGCGTCCGCGGTAGCGCCGGGCCATGCCCGGCGGCTTCCCCCGATGGCCGCGCTTCGCGCTCGCCGGGCATGGCCCGGCGCTACTTGCCCGCGGCCAACCAGGCCTGCACCGCAGCCGCATCGAACGGCCAGTCCAGCTCCCGCCCGCCGGTCTCATCACGCAGCACCGGCACCCGCGCCCCATAACGCGCCTCCAGCGCCGGCTGGTCATCGAGGAACACCGATTCGAACTCGGGCGCCCGCGCCTTGGCCAGTTCGGCCAGGGCCATGTCACACAGATGGCAGTCGTCACGCTGGAACAGGGTCAACACCGGGGTTTGCTCCCTTGGCGGAAATGCTGCGCCGCAGCCATGGAAGTGCGGCGTGAACCGCTAGAATAGCGGTCTCTCCCGGTACCCGCAGTACGGCAACCATGGCTGTCAGCACGTTCGACGTTTTCAAGATCGGCATTGGCCCGAGCTCCTCGCACACCGTCGGGCCGATGAGGGCCGCCGAGCGCTTCATCCATCGCTGGCTGCTCGACCCGGGCAAGCTGGGGGAGGTCGCACGCATCCGTGCCGATGTGTACGGCTCGCTGGCGCTGACCGGTCGCGGCCATGGCACCGACAAGGCGATCCTGCTTGGCCTGGAAGGGCAGCGTCCGAACCTGATCGACCCGGACATCATCCCGTCCACGCTGGAGCGCATCCGCAGCAGCAAGCGCATCATGCTGATGGGCCAGCACGAGATCGCCTTCGACGAAAAGCGCGACCTCGGCCTGAACAAGCGGCAGAAGCTCCCCTACCACACCAATGGCATGCGCTTCACCGCGTACAACGCCGATGACGAAGTGCTGGCCACCCGCGATTACTACTCGGTGGGCGGTGGCTTCGTGGTCAACCAGGACGACGCGGCCGATGACCGTATCGTGCCCGACGAAACGCCGTTGCCCTACCCGTTCAAGAGTGGCGACGAGCTGCTGGCGCAGACCGCACGCAGTGGCCTGAGCATCGCCCAGTTGATGTTCGAGAACGAGAAGTGCTGGCGCACGGAAGATGAGATCCGCGACAACCTGCGCGAGATCTGGAGCGCGATGCAGGCCTGCGTGGCGCGTGGCATCCGTGAGGAAGGCGTGCTGCCCGGTGGCCTGAAAGTGGGCCGCCGCGCACCGGCGCTGTACCGCGAATTGTCATCGAAGCCGGAAGCGGCGATGCGTGATCCGCTGACCACGCTGGACTGGGTCAACCTGTACGCGCTGGCCGTGAATGAAGAGAACGCCGCCGGTGGCCGTGTGGTCACCGCGCCCACCAACGGCGCGGCGGGCGTACTGCCGGCGGTGCTGCACTACTTCGACCGCTTCTGCCCCGGCGCGAACGAACAGCGCGTGTTCGACTTCCTGCTGACCTCGGCGGCGATCGGCATCCTGTACAAGGAAAACGCATCGATCTCCGGCGCCGAAGTGGGCTGCCAGGGCGAGGTCGGTGTGGCCTGTTCGATGGCCGCCGGTGGCCTGGTCGCGGCACTGGGCGGCAACCCGAGCCAGATCGAGAACGCGGCGGAAATCGGCATGGAGCACAATCTCGGCCTGACCTGCGATCCGATCGGCGGTCTGGTGCAGATTCCGTGCATCGAGCGCAATGCGATGGGTGCGGTGAAGGCGATCAATGCCTCGCGCATGGCCATGCGCGGCGACGGCAAGCACAAGGTGTCGCTGGACAAAGTCATCAAGACCATGCGCGACACCGGCCGCGACATGCAGGACAAGTACAAGGAAACCAGCCGCGGCGGGCTGGCGGTGAACGTCATCGAGTGCTGATGATTGGCGCAGCCAGGCATGGCCATGCTCTACTGCAGCCGAGCATGGGCTCGGCTCTACACCGGACGGCGTCGTCACCGCTTTGCGGTTAGGCTCGAGGCTCTCCTGCCCAGGACTGTCCCATGCGCGTGATCGCTGCTGCCCTGCTTGCCTGCGTTCCGTTGTCCGCTCTCGCTGCGCCAGCCTACGGGCCGCGGCTGGAGGGGTTCGATTACGGCTATCCGGTGAAGACCTTTGCGCTGGAATCGCAGCGCCAGCCGCTGGAGATGGCCTATCTGGATGTGGCGCCGAAGAAGAAGCCGATCGGCGTGGTGGTGCTGCTGCATGGCAAGAACTTCTGTGCAGCGACCTGGAAGGAGACGATCAAGCCGCTGGTGGCTGCTGGCTACCGGGTGATCGCGCCGGACCAGGTGGGCTTCTGCAAATCGAGCAAGCCCGAGCGCTACCAGTATTCCTTCGGGCAACTGGCCGACAACACCCATGCGCTGCTGCAGCAGCTGCAGTTGGGTGACGTGCCGGTGCATGTGGTCGGTCATTCGATGGGCGGCATGCTGGCCATCCGCTATGCGCTGATGTATCCGCAGGAGCTGCGCAGTCTGTCGCTGGTCAATCCGATCGGGCTGGAAGACTGGAAGGCGCTGGGCGTGCCTTGGCGCAGCGTGGACGCGTGGTACGCCGGCGAAATGAACATCAGCTATGACAGCATCCGCCGCTACCAGCTGGACGTGTACTACGACGGCAAGTGGAAGCCGGCGTACGAACCGTGGGCGCGCATGCAGTCGGGCATGTACGAGGGCCCGGGCAAGCAGCAGGTCGCCTGGAGCCAGGCGTTGACCTCGGACATGGTGTTCAACCAACCCGTCGTCCATGAACTGAAGAATCTGCAGGTACCGACCACGTTGTTCATCGGCCAGAAGGACCGCACAGCGATCGGTCGTGACCAGGCATCGCCCGAACTGAAGGCAGCGCTGGGCAATTACCCGGTACTGGGCAAGGCGGCCGCCGCAGCGATTGCAGGCTCGACGCTGGTCGAGTTCGCGGCGCTGGGCCATTCGCCGCAGGTGCAGGATCCGAAGCAGTTCAATGCGGCGTTGTTGAAGGCACTCAAAGCGCGTTGACGTTCCATGACCGCCGGGCATGGCCCGGCGCTACCAGGATCGGTATGGGTAGCGCCGGGGCGAGCGCAGCGGCGGCTGGGGTCAACCCACGATCCGCAGCACGTCATCCAGCAGCGCCGCTGCGGTGACTTCCGCACCTGCGCCCGGCCCCTGGATCAACAGCGGCTGCGCGCGGTAGCGATCGCTGTGGATGGCCACGCGGTTGTCGGTGCCCGCGCCCTGTGCCAGCGGATGGTCGGCCGCCAGCTCACGCAGGCCTACCTGCGCACCCTCACCATCCACACGCCCGACAAAACGCAGCACCCGACCGTTCGCGCGCGCCTGCTGCCAACGCGCCTGCAGCGGTGCATCCAGCTGCTCCAGCGCGTTCACTGCATCTTCCAGCGGCAACGCCGCGAGCGTATCCGGCACCAGTGAATCGACCTGCACCTGCGAAGCGTCCAGCGCCAATCCGCTGCTGCGCGCGAGGATCAACAACTTGCGGCGCACATCCTCGCCGGAGAGATCCAGTCGCGGGTCCGGCTCGGTGTAGCCGGCCGCCAGCGCTTCACGCACCGCTGCCGAGAACGGTGACTGGCCGTCATACCGATTGAACAGCCATGCCAGCGAGCCAGAGAGCACGCCCTCGATGGCATGAATGTGGTCACCACCGGCAACCAGCGCGCGCAGGCTGCTGAGCAACGGCAGGCCGGCGCCGACGGTGGCACTGTCGCCATAGCGCGCACCGCTGTCGGCGCAACGGTCGGCGATGGCCTGCGCGCGCGACAGGTGCGCGCCACGGCCGAGCTTGTTGGCGGTCACCACGTGCACGCCGCGCGCCAACCACTGCACATGGCGCGCCGCTACGTCTTCGCTGGCGGTGGCATCGACCACCACGTCACCACGCTCCAGCCCTTCGGCGCTGGCCCACGGTGGCGAACTCTGCCCATCGCGCGGCGCACGGCGTGCCAGTTCCAGCGGCAACGCCAGATCACGGTCGATCGCCAGCGCCGTGCGCGAATTGGCCAGCCACTGCACGCTGGGCAACTCCAGCCCACGTGCCTGCAGCGCCTGGTAGCGCTGTACGAAGGCCGAACCGACGGTGCCGGTTCCGAGCAGCGCCAAGCGGCCGGTACCCAGCAGCGGAATTTCGACAGGCAAAGCGCTCATGCGTCTGCCACCTGTTTGCCACGCGCCACCGCATCTATCACCGCCCCGGCGCGCGCCAGTGCAGCGCCCAGATCCGCCAGCAGGTCACGCTCGCCTTCGATGCCGACCGACAACCGCAGCAGGCCTTCGCTGATGCCCGCAGCAGTGCGCGCTTCGGCCGTCATCGCCGCGTGGGTCATGGTTGCCGGGTGCGCGATCAGGCTCTCCACGCCCCCAAGCGACTCGGCCAGCGTGAAGTAACGCAGGCCATCGACAAACGCACGCACAGCAGCATGCGGATCATCGCCGGCACAGCTGGCCAGTTCGAAGGACAGCATCGCGCCGAAACCACTCTGCTGGCGGGCGGCAACGGCGTGGCCCGGATGATCGGCCAGGCCCGGGTAGTAGACCTTGGCCACCGCCGGATGCGCATCGAGCAGTGCCACGATCGCGGCGGTGTTTTCCTGGTGCGCGCGCAGGCGCGCGTCCAGCGTACGCAGGCCGCGCAGGGTCAGGAACGCATCGAACGGTGAACCGGTAAGGCCCAGTGCATTGCCCCACCACACCAGCTGTTCGTGCACGGCGGGATCGCGGGCAATCACCGCACCACCGACCACGTCGCTGTGGCCGTTGATGTACTTGGTGGTGGAGTGCAGCACCACGTCCGCACCGAACGACAGGGGCTGCTGCAATGCCGGCGACAGGAATGTGTTGTCGACCACCACCAGCGCACCGGCTTTGTGCGCGGCATCGATCACGAAGCGCAGGTCGGTGATGCGCAGCAGCGGGTTGGACGGCGTTTCCACCAGCACCAGCTTCGGCTGCGTGGCCAGCGCCTGGGCCAGCGCGCGCGGGTCGGTCAGGTCGGCGGTAACCAGTTCGAAATGGCCCTTCTTCGCCAGCGCGTTGAACAGACGCCAACTGCCGCCGTACGCGTCATGCGGCACCACCAGGGTGTCGCCGGGCTGCAGCAGTGCGTTCAGCACCAGGTTGATCGCACCCATGCCGGTGGCAGTCACCACGCCGCCGGCGCCGCCTTCCAGTTCGGCCAGCGCTTCGCCCAGCAGGTCGCGCGTGGGATTGCCACTGCGGGTGTAGTCGTACTGGCGCTTGTTGCCGAAGCCGTCAAAGCTGAAGTTCGACGACAGCACGATCGGCGGCGTGACCGCGCCATGGGCGGTGTCCCGATCGATGCCGGCGCGGACGGCGGCGGTGGTGCGACAACAGGACGGTTCAGCGGCGTGCAGGCTCATGCGGACTCTCCAGAAGTGCGGAAGGCGGTGGCGAGGATCGCGTCGATGCGATCGGTTTCTTTCAGGAAGGCGTCGTGGCCGTAGGGCGAGCGCAGCACGCGCAGGCTGCCACGCGGGCCCAGTCCCTCGACCAGGCCGACCAGGTCGGCAAGCGGTACCAGGCGGTCGCCTTCAACGGCAACCACCACGGTCGGCGGCAGGATCGCGCTCGGGTCCACGCGGTGCAGGTCGATCGACTCGGACAGACGCAGGTAGGCATTGACCGGCGTGCGCGCCACGTACTGCGCGCCAGCGGCGTCGAGGTAATCTTCGGCGGCGACCCGGACGCGGCCATTGACCACTTCCGGTGCTGCGTCGAAGCGCTCGCCGAATTCTTCCGGCGTGCGATAGCTGAGCATCGCGAACTGACGAGCCAGCGCCAGGCCGTGGTCTTCGCCACACTGCAGCTGGCCCAGCGCCACAGCACGGCGCTGCAGCGCACGCCAGGCAGCGGCATACGGATGCGGGCGATGTGCGCCGCTGACCAGCACCAGCTGGCGGACCCGTGCACGGTGGCGGATCGCGAACTGCTGGCCGACCAGTGCACCATACGAATAGCCGACGAACGCCTTCAGCGCGCGGATGCCGAGGTGGTCCAGCAGCAATGCCAGCGCATCGGCCTGGTCGGCGGTATCGATCGGCACATCCAACGCACCGTCGGCGCCGATGAAATCGAACGCGAGCACGCGCAGCTGCTGCGGATCCAGTGCGCGACCACTGCCGACCAGGCCTTCGGCCCAGCCCTTCTCGGGGAACTGCGCATTGGAGGCCACATGGCGGTGCGCGGAGATGCCGCCGGCCAGCACCACCACCGGTGCGTTGACCGGACCGACCCACTCGTAGCGCAGGCGCACCGGGCAAGGGCCGGCATGGCGCATCGACAGCACGGCGGCGAACTCGCCGCGCTCGGCGTGCACGCGGTCATCGACCGGCACGCTGACGGGGACAAAGGGTTCGGGGCGAAGCACGGTGCTGGTGGCGAAGCTCATGGCGGGTTCCGGTAGGGAAATCGGCCATCGAGCCTTCGCGGGGCTCGCGTTCGAAATGCACGTTGTGTGCAGGTTCGAACCATCTTTCGGTGGACGCCACGGTCCCCGCAGGATTTGGCACCTACGCAGGCGCTTTCGCGTCTGCGGGCTGCCCCGGCTTCAAAGGGCCTGTCCCTCTGCCGGTCTCGATGGTGGAGCCACGATGCCAGTCCTTTCCGGGCATGTCAATCCCTTCATGCGGATAAAGAGATGAATAAGCGGAGCGCCCGCCGCCCTTCCCCCTTCCCAACAGCTTGCGTAGAGTCCCGGCGGTCCATGTCGCTGGAGCCATCGATGCGCCGTTTGCCCCTGTCCTGCCTGCTGCTGCCCCTGTTGGCGAGCGCCTCCGCGAACGCCGCCGACTGGCGCCAGGGCTGGGGAATGGTGCCGAAGACTGCAGCCGCGCCCAGTGCCGAGGCTGCGCCGCAAGCGTCGTCGATGGCGCACCTGCGGCTGCAGCCGATCGGCGACCAGTGGCAGGCACGAATCGACAATCCGCTGTCCGGCCCGGTGCAGATCGAGCTGCGCGCGGCCCCCGGCACGCAGGTGGAGGGCCTGCCGTTGCAGTCGCTGGTGCAGGCCACCGGCAGTCTGGTGGTGGGCCACCTTGCCTCCCCTTCCAGCGGCAAGGCACTGGACCTTCGCCTGCAGTCGGTGCCGGGCAATCCGGCCGCGCGCGCCGAAGACGTCGCCTATCGCCTGCCGTTCGAGGCCGTCCAGCTGCGTGTGGACCAGGCCCCGCAGGGCCGGTTCAGCCACGATGACGAGGAGAACCGCGACGCCATCGACTTTGCCCTGCCCGAAGCAACGCAGGTCCTGGCCGCCCGCGAGGGCACGGTGATGCAGGTACAGGACGGTTTCCGCGGCAATGGCCTGGATCGTGAACGCGATGCCGGACGCGCCAACTTCGTTCGCATCCTGCACAGCGACGGCAGCATGGCGATGTACGCCCACCTGCAGGCCGGCGGCATGCGGGTCCGGCCAGGCCAGGCCGTGCAGGCTGGCCAGCCGATCGGCCTGTCCGGCAACAGTGGCTACAGCACCGCACCGCACCTGCACTTCGTGGTGCAGCTCAACCGGGGCATGGGCCTGCGCTCGGTGCCGGTGCGCATCCTCGCCCCGCAGGGCGAATTGCACTTCGCCCGCGAGGGCAGCGGCGACGCCAGCGCCGGGCGCTGACCCGCCGACGCCGGCAGGCCGGTATAATCGGGCGCTTATCTCTTTGAAAAGCGCCCCGTGCGGGCGCCACTGCCATGTCCGAAGTCGCCACCGAAGCGTCGCGTCGCCGCACGTTCGCCATCATTTCCCACCCTGACGCCGGCAAGACCACGCTGACCGAAAAGCTGCTGCTGTTCGGCGGCGCGATCCAGATGGCCGGCTCGGTGAAGGGCCGCAAGGCTGCCCGCCACGCCACCTCGGACTGGATGGCGCTGGAAAAGGAGCGCGGCATCTCCGTCACCTCCTCGGTGATGCAGTTCCCGTACGAAGGCAAGATCATCAACCTGCTCGACACCCCGGGCCACGCCGACTTCGGCGAGGACACCTACCGCGTGCTGACCGCGGTGGACTCGGCGCTGATGGTGATCGACGTGGCCAAGGGCGTGGAAGAGCGCACCATCAAGCTGATGGAAGTGTGCCGCCTGCGCGACACCCCGATCATGACCTTCATCAACAAGCTCGATCGCGAGGGCAAGGAACCGATCGACCTGCTGGATGAAGTTGAAAGCGTGCTCGGCATCCAGTGCGCACCGGTCACCTGGCCGATCGGCATGGGCCAGCGCCTGAAGGGCGTGGTCCACCTGATCACCGGCGAAGTGCACCTGTACGAACAGGGTCGCAACTTTACCCGTCAGGATTCGACCATCTTCCCGTCGATCGATTCGCCCGGGTTGGCCGAGAAGATCGGCGAGCGCATGCTGGCCGATCTGCGCGACGAACTGGAACTGGTGCAGGGCGCCAGCCACCCGTTCGACCTGCAGGCCTACCGGGCCGGCAAGCAGACCCCGGTGTTCTTCGGTTCGGGCGTGAACAACTTCGGCGTGCAGCCGCTGCTGGACTTCTTCGTCGAGCACGCGCCGTCGCCGCAGGCACGCTCCACCACCGGCCGCGAGGTCGCCCCGCAGGAGCCGAAGCTGACCGGCTTCGTGTTCAAGATCCAGGCCAACATGGATCCACAGCACCGTGACCGCGTGGCGTTCATGCGCGTCTGCTCGGGACGGTTCACTGCCGGCATGAAAACACTGCACGTGCGCACCGGCAAGGACATGAAGCTGGCCAATGCGCTGACCTTCATGGCCAGCGACCGTGAAATCGCTGCCGAGGCGTGGCCGGGCGATGTCATCGGCATCCACAACCACGGCACCATTTCCATCGGTGACACCTTCACCGAAGGCGAAGCGATCACCTTCACCGGCATCCCCAACTTCGCCCCGGAACTGTTCCGTCGCGCCCGTCTGCGCGATCCGCTCAAGCTCAAGCAGCTGCAGAAGGGCCTGGCACAGTTGTCCGAGGAAGGTGCGACCCAGTTCTTCCGTCCGTTGACCAGCAACGACCTGATCCTGGGCGCGGTGGGCGTGCTGCAGTTCGACGTGGCTGCCTACCGCCTGAAGGACGAGTACGGCGTGGAAGCGACCTTCGAACCGGTCAGTGTCACCACCGCACGCTGGGTCCACTGCAGCAACGAGAAGAAGCTGGAGGAGTTCCGCGAGAAGAACGCGCTGAACCTGGCCCTCGACGCCGCCGGCCACCTGGTCTACCTGGCACCGACCCGGGTCAACCTGCAGCTGGCGCAGGAACGCGCGCCGGATGTGCGTTTCTCGGCAACCCGGGAAGCCGCGCATACAGTCACCGGCAACTGATCGCAGCGACCATACGGTGGCGGGGGTGCACGCGCCCGCCATCGCGGCGATGATAGGGGGGTGCGGGTCCCCCTCCCTGCAGACGATGCCCATGCCATGTCCACGACTTCCGTTGTTTCGATCCGTGAAGAAATCGCCAGCGCCCTGACCCACGGGCTGGGTGCGGTGCTTGCCCTGGCCGCCAGCGCGGTACTGATCACCCTGGCCGCGATCTACGGCGATGGCTGGCAGCTGGCCAGCGCGATCGTGTTCGGCATCGCCCTGCTGCTGCTGTACACCGCCTCCACGCTGTACCACGCCATTCAGCACCCGCAGGCCAAGGGCCGCCTGAAGGTGTTCGACCACTGCGCGATCTATGTGCTGATCGCCGGCACCTATACCCCGTTCACCCTGATCGGCCTGCGCGGCCCTTGGGGCTGGGGCATGTTCACCGCGATCTGGGCGCTGGCGCTCGGCGGCGTGGTGTTCAAGCTGTTCTACACTGGCCGCTTCAAGGTGCTGTCCACGGTGATCTACATCGCCATGGGCTGGCTGGTGGTGGTGGCGATCAAGCCGATGTGGGCCTCGATCGATGGCGGCACCCTGGCCTGGCTGTTCGGCGGCGGCCTGTCCTATACGCTGGGCACCTACTTCTACCACCGCGAATCCATCCCCTATTCGCATGCGATCTGGCATCTGTTCGTGATTGGCGGCAGCGTCTGTCACTTCGTCGCAGTGACCCGACAGGTGCTGTGACCGCTGATCTGCGGTAGCGCCGGGCCCTGCCCGGCAAGCAGGCGTCCACTGTGCACGCCATGCACATGAACGCTTCTCGCCCCGTCCACCGCGACGGGGCAACCATGGCAACGTGAATGCTGCCTCTGCTCCTGCTGCTCCCAAGGCGTCGCGCTGGCGCCTGCGTCGCCCCGGTCCACGCGGGCAGCGCTGGCTGGCCGTGCTGGTGTTCCTGTTCGCGGCGATCCTGATCCTCATTGCCCTGTGGGACTGGAACTGGTTCAAGGGCCCGGTGGAACGTGCGGTGCAGGCCCGTACCGGGCGCGCCCTGCACATCGGCAACCTGGATGTCGACCTCGGCCGCACCACCACCGTGCGCGCTGATACCCTCACCTTCGCCAATGCGACGTGGGCGAAACAGCCGAACATGGCCAGCGCCGACCGGGTCGAGATCGACGTGCGCGTGTGGCCACTGCTGCGCGGCAACGTGCAGCTTCCCGAAGTGCGCCTGACCCGCCCTGACGTACTGCTGGAGACGGCGCCGCGCAAAGGTGATCCGGGCAACTGGAATTTCCTCGGCGACAGCAAGGGCGGCACCACGCCGCAGCTCAAGGGCCTGCGCATCGATGATGGCCGCCTGCAGTTCCTCGACGCTCTCGGTCGCACCGATATCCTGGTTAATGTGCGCAGCGGCGAACCGAAACGGGCCGACGCCGCACCACCGTTGCTGGTGGCCGGCAAAGGCCGCTGGCGGGGCAATCCCTTCATCCTGAGTGGTGGCACCGAATCGCCGCTTGAACTGACCAACAGCGGCCATCCCTTCCGCATCCACCTTGATGGCCGCGCTGGCGCGACCCATGCCGTTGCCACCGGCACCTTGACCAACCCGTTCCAGCTGCAGGTGTTCGACCTGCAGTTCGCGCTGAGCGGCAACGACCTGGCCGACCTCTATCCATTGCTGGGCATCGCCATTCCGCCCTCCCCGCCGTATGCCCTGGACGGTCGCCTGAAGCGTGATCACCAGGTGTGGCGTTACGAGCGCTTCACCGGCAAAGTCGGCGACAGCGATCTGGGCGGCGATGTGCAGTTCGACGTCTCCCGGGAACGCCCACGGATGACCGCGAACCTGGTGTCGCGTCGTCTGGATTTCGATGACCTTGCCGGCTTCGTCGGTGCACCGCCGAAGACCGGTGGCGGCGAGACCGCCAATGCAGAACAGAGAGCCGAGGCTGCGCGCGTGGCCGCCAGCGCAAAGGTGCTGCCGGCCACCCCGTACAACCTGGGCAAGCTGCGTGCGATGGATGCGGATGTGCGCTGGAAGGCCCAACGCATCAATGCGCCGAAGCTGCCGCTGGACGACATGGATGCGCATCTGCTGCTGGATGATGGTGTGCTGCGGCTGGATCCGCTGAACTTCGGCGTTGCCGGCGGCGACATCCGCAGCACGATCCGCATGGACGCACGACGCCCGCAGATCGCCACTTCGCTCAAGGCCAGCGTGCGCGGCGTGCAGCTAGGCCAGTTGTTCCCCGATGCCAAGCTGGCCGAGCAGGCCAAGGGTGGTATCAGCGGCGACATTGATCTGAGCGGCAACGGCAACTCGATCGCGGCGATGCTCGGCAGCAGCAGCGGCAACGTGGCGTTGGGCATGGGCCGCGGCCATGTCGGCAACCTGCTGATGGAAGTGGCGGGACTGGACATCACCGAGTCGCTGAAATTCCTGTTCACCGGCGACAAACAAATTCCGCTGCGCTGCGCCTTCGCCGATTTCGGCGTGCGCGAGGGCCTGATGCATACCCGGTCGATGGCAGTGGACACCACCGATACGATCATCCTCGGCGAGGGCGATGTCAGCCTGCGCGATGAAACACTGGACCTGCTGCTGAAGCCACGACCGAAGGACAGGAGCATCCTGGTACTGCGCTCGCCGCTGCGCATCGGTGGCACCTTCAAGGACCCGTCGTTCCGTCCGGACTTCAAGGCGCTGGGTATCCGTGGTGCGGTGGCGCTGACGCTGGGCAGCATCGCGCCGCCGGCGGCACTGCTGGCCACCATCGAACTGGGCCCGGGCAAGGATGCCGACTGCGGTGGGCACTACGCGAAATAGAGCGGTCGTTCGGCGCGTTTGTTGATCTTGGCTTGAGGGTGACGGGTGGCCCAGGCAGGACACGCCGTGAACCCATCCCTGGGGGCTCGATGGCGCCATCCATGGCGCCAACGGTCCTGCCTGGGCCACCCGTACCCCTCCCGACAGTTTCCTGCGCGCGCGGAACGAGAGCAGGAATTCAAGATCAAAAGAAGAAGCACAGAGCAAAATCAAAAGCAGTTCCAACCAAGGTTGGCATCTACCAACGGCAGATAGTCGGGGGGTGAAGCCAGCCGCGCTCGCAGGAACGTGTCCAGAGGCGTCGGGTGCGGCTGGGCAGGACCGTGAGGCGCATGGATGCGCCGACCGAGCCCCCATGGATGGGTTTACGGCGTGTCCTGCCCAGCCGCACCCGACGCCTCCCCTGCGTAACAGGAAGGCGCTGCTTTGGCTTTGGCTTTGGCAGTTGCTTGAAAAAGCGGGCCGGCGGGCCGCAGGCCCGCCAGCGACAAACTTACCCCGCCACGATGTACTGCTGCAGCTGATCCAGCTCGCGCCGCTGCGCATCGATCACCGACTTCACCAGGTCACCGATGGAAATCACCCCAAGTACCTGCCCGCCCTCGACCACCGGCAGATGGCGGATGCGGTAATCGGTCACCAGTTGCAGGCAGTGTTCCACCTGCTCACCGGGACTCACTGTCACTACTTTCGCGGTCATGATCTCCGACACCGCCGTATCGCGCGACGAACGATCGTGGAGCACGATCTTGCGTGCGTAATCACGCTCGGACAGGATCCCGACCAGTCGCGGTCCGTCCATCACCAGCACCGCACCGATGCCCTTCTGCGCCATCAGCCGGATCGCATCGATCACCGCCGCACCAGGCGCGACCGCATGCACTTCAGGGGACTTGCCGTCCAACAGTTGCCGTACCGACGTCATCTGCCTGCCCTCCCAGGGTGGGTTGCAGCTCCGAGTCTGCCACGGAAGGGGCCAACCATGCGTCAACCAGGTACAACGGCCGCTGCTTGGACTCCTCGTACAGGCGTCCCAGGTACTCGCCGATAAGCCCCAGCGCGATCAACTGCACGCCCCCCAGGAACAGGATCACCGCCATCATCGTCGGCCAGCCGGCCACCCGGTCGCCATACATCGCGGCCTTGGCGATCACCCAGATGGCAAACACGAAGGCTACGCCCGCGGTGGCCAGCCCCATGTAGGTGGCCGCCCGCAGCGGGACCGTCGAGAAGCCGGTGATGCCTTCCAGCGCGAAGTTCCACAGCCGCCACAGGCTGAACTTGCTGCTGCCGGCCAAACGGGCATGCCGGTGATACGGCACCGCCACGCGGCGGAAGCCGACCCAGCTGAAGAGCCCCTTCATGAACCGGTGACGTTCGCGCATCTCGCGCAGTGCGCTCAGCGCGCGCGGCGACAGCAAACGGAAATCGCCGGTATCGGCAGGGATGGGCGTGCGCGAGAGGCGGCCGATCACCCGGTAGAACACCGATGCGGCAGCACGCTTGCTCCAGCTCTCACCGTCACGCACCAGACGGGTGCCATAGACGTTGTCGTAGCCTTCGCGCCAGCGCTCGACAAAGTGCGGCACAAGTTCCGGCGGGTCCTGGCCATCGGCGTCGAGGATCATCGCCGCGCCTTCGCGCACATGGTCCAGGCCGGCGGTCAGCGCCGCCTCCTTGCCGAAGTTGCGCGACAGCTTCAGCGCCGATACCCGCGGGTCGGCCTGGGCCAGCGATGCGATCAACGACCAGGTCGTGTCACTGCTGCCGTCATCCACGTACAGGATGTGTCCATCGATTCCGGCCAAGCCGTCCAGTACCGCGCACAATCGCGGATGCAGCTGGGGTAGAACCAGCTCTTCATTGTGCGCGGCGATGACGAAGGTAAGACGCTCACGAGTCATCGCCGGATTGTACGTGGTTGACGGGCGTGCAGCCCGCCCGTCCACCGTTCACGCCACCCGCTTCCGGCACCAGAAGCAAAGGCAGCACGGACGCCGCTGCTGTCGGCGCCCTCAATCCTCGGCCAGATACCCCGCTCCACCCAGCTGCCGTGCCTGCCGCTGGATCCACGCCGCGCGCCGCTGCACGTACGGGCCTGGCTTGGCCGCGTTGTAGCGACGCGGCGCCGGCAACACTGCCGCCAGACGTGCGCTCTCCGCAGGGCTCAGCCGCGCGGCGTCCTTGCCCCAGAATGTCTGCGCCGCCGCCTGGGCGCCGTACACGCCGTCGCCGAACTCGGCGATGTTGGCGTACATCTCCAGGATCCGCTGCTTCGGCCAGAACGCTTCGATCAGCACCGTGTACCAGACCTCCAGGCCCTTGCGGATCCAGCTGCGGCCCTGCCACAGGAACAGGTTCTTGGCCACCTGCTGGCTGATCGTGCTGGCCCCGCGCAGGCGCCCGCCGCGCGCGTTGTGGTCGCGCGCCTTTTCAATAGCCTGCAGATCGAATCCGCTGTGGTCAGGGAAGCGCTGGTCCTCCGCGGCCACCAGCGAAATGGGAAGGCTCGGCGCCATCTGGTCCAGGTCCCGCCACTGGTAGTGCAGCCGGTAGGACCAGTCGCCTTCACCCAGTGCCTCGCCGAAACGCCAGACCATCACCGTGGACAGCGGCGGATCGATGAAACGCAGCACCAGCACCTGCAGGCAGCTGAAGGCCACGAACAGCACCGGCAGCCACAGCAGCCGCTTCCAGCGCCAGCGCCGACGCGACGCCGTTTCGGCGGCGGCCACTACCTTGTCCTGCTCTCCCCCTGCCCCCATTACTGGTGCATCCTTCTTATGCCTGGTTGTCGGCGCATTATCCGGCAACCATCCCCGTTTCCGCGCGATGTGAGCCGATGACCGCCCAATCCGATTCCCTTATCCGTTTCCTGCTCCCCGACGCCGGTGTCCGTGGCGTCCACGTGCGCCTGCAGGCCACCTGGCAGGACATCCAGTCCCACGGCGAGTATCCGGACAGTGCCACCGAACTGCTCGGCGAGGCCTGCGTGGCCTCGGCGCTGTTCACCGGCCACACCAAGGTGGACGGCCGCCTGTCGATCCAGCTGCGCAGCAACACGGCCCTGCGCACGCTGTTCGCCGAATGCACTGCCGCCGGCACCCTGCGCGGCATCGTCCAGCTGGCCGAGGGCGGTGACGCCCCCCGCGACCTGACCGACCTGGGCCAGGACTCGCTGCTGGCCATCACCATCGAGAATCCGGGCCTGGATCCGCGCGAACCGCAGCGTTACCAGAGCCTGGTCGCACTGACCGCGCCGGAACTGGATGAAGCGTTCGAGGACTACTTCCGCCAGTCCGAGCAGTTGCCGACGCGCCTGCTGCTGGCCGCCGGCCGCGACGGTGCTGCCGGCCTGCTGCTGCAGAAGCTGCCGGGCGACGAGGGCGACGACGACGGCTGGGCCCGCGCCAGCGCGCTGTTCGACACCCTGGGCAAGGCGGAGCTGCTGGCCACCCCGGCCGAGGAACTGCTGCACCGCTTGTTCCACGAGGAAAAAGCGGAGCTGGTGGGTGACAAGGCGCTGTCCTTCGCCTGCTCCTGCTCGCGTGAGCGGGTTGCCTCGATGCTGTTCTCGCTGGGCGAGGAAGAGGCCCGTGCGGCTGCCGAAGACACCGGCGCGGTGGACGTCCGTTGCGAATTCTGCGGACAGGAGTATCACTTTCCGTTGACGGAGTTCGGCATACTGTTCCACGGTGCCCAGGGGGCTGTACCGGCACCTGAACGTCTTCAGTAAAAACGAATGAGTCTTGTATCTGGGGAGGAACAAGGCTTGTTAAGAATTCATAAACACCCTAGGATCGAGTTCCCGCCCCAGCGGGAACTTTCACTGTCCGTCACTGTCTGAACTGGTCCGATGCGTACCTTCCTGCGTCTACCGCTGGCCCTGCTGATCGCCCTTGGCGCGATCACGGGCGTGCATGCGCAGAGCAAGGACACCCGCACCGTGATTCCGGTCTGGAACAAGGGCAGTGGCAAGGTCGAGGCCCTGCTGTACCTGGAGCCGACCGGTGAACAGGCCGTCGGCGCACGCTGGCATTTCGGCCGCAATTCGCTCGATGCTGCGTTCGGCCTGTCCTCGGGCGACTCGCTGGGCCTGCTGTGCAACAGCAGCAGCGGTTCGAGCATCAGCGGACTGGCGAGCCATTGCATGCTGGCCAGCCTGGGTGACGACGATGACGCCATCGGCTCCAACCGGCGCCTGACCGGCACCGCCGCGCTCAACCGTGGTACCGGCCGCCTGGGAATCACTGCCGGCACCGGTCGCGAGACCCTGCCCGCCTGGCTGGCGACGCCCAGCAAGACCCCCTCGCTGCGCGCCGAACAGAATGACCTGACCGTGTTCGCACAGAAGAACATCGGTCGCGAGGGCTTTGTCTCCATCGCCGGCACGTACGCCAAAGCACGCCTGGTACCGCTGGCTGACGCCTCGCCGGCCATCGTCGACCGCTGGGACAGCAAGAGCCTGAGCCTGGGCGCCGGCTACGGCAATTTCAGTGGCAGCATCATCGGTCGCGTGGTTGACGTTCCCGGCAAGCCCGGCAAATGGGAAGGCCTGGGCATCGGCCTGACCTGGCGCACCCCGTGGTCCGGCCAGCTCACCGTCGGCGCGGAAAACGTCATCAGCCGCGGCAAGAACCCGTTCTCCCCGCGCAATGAAAGCAACGATGACGGCACCGTGCCGTACGTGCGCTACGAGCAGGATCTGTAGCCGCTCATCGACTGGTAACAAGCAGTGTTCAACATCGGGCGCCCTGGGGCGCCCGAATTGTTTCCGGACACCTCTGTCAAGTGCGAAAAGCACTCATCTGTTACAAACAGATACATCACGACATGCATCAACTGAAACTTTTTTGTGCTTCGGAGGCGGGCAGACGCAGTGGCGCCCGCCCGCGCACCAGCATAACTTGTTGAAATAAAAGAAATCGAAGCGCATTCATGTGTAACCACAGCGTGAATTAACGCAGCTTTAATTTTTGGCAGAGGGCCGTTACTATCGATTCAGCCTCGCGATTTTGGAGCCCTCTTTTGGACTCCGCCGCGCAGGCACTACCCCAGCCAAGATTTCTTGGAGAGAGAGAGCCAATGAATTTCCAGTCCAACAAGCTGCGTGACGCTGTCGTCGTCGCGCTGATCGCCGGTGCGGCGACGTCCGTAACAGCCCAGGCGCAGGAAGCGACCAACCTGGATCGCATTTCGGTAACCGGTTCGCGCATCAAGAGCACCGATATCGAAACCTCGCAGCCGGTCCTGAGCCTGACCCGCGCCGACATCGAGAAGCAGGGCGTGACCTCGGTCGCCGACATCCTGCAGCGCGTTGCCGCCAACGGTGCCGCACTGAACCGTACCTTCAACAATGGCGGCGACGGTACGTCCGGCATCAGCCTGCGCAACCTCGGTGCCGAACGCACCCTGGTGCTGGTCAACGGCCGTCGCTGGACCACCGGCCTGGATGGCAGCGTCGACCTCAACACGATCCCGGTTGCGATGATCGAGCGGATCGACGTCCTGAAGGACGGCGCTTCAACCATCTACGGTTCGGATGCCATCGCCGGCGTGGTGAACATCATCACCAAGCAGAACTTCGACGGCGCCGAAGCGAACTTCTACAAGGGCCAGTACAGCCAGGGCGACGGCGAGCGCGAGGCTGCCGACTTCACCATCGGCACCACCACCGACCGCGCGTCGCTGGTGCTCGGCGTGTCCTACGTGAAGGAAGGCACCGTGATGGCTGGTGATCGCAAGATCTCAGCCGGTGGCCCGCCGTTCTTCGGCGGTCAGAGCAGCACCGGTATCCCGGGCTCCTACATCCGCGATGACGAGCGCTATGTACTCATCAACGGCGTGCAGACCCCGTTCGACAGCGACGTGCATGGCTACAACACCTCGCCGGACAACTACCTGCTGACCCCGCAGGAACGCACCTCGCTGTTCGCCACCGGTTCCTACAACGTCACCGACAACATCACCTTCCGTACCGAGGCGATGTACAACGAGCGCAAGTCCGAGCAGCTGCTCGCGGCGATGCCGGTGACCGGCCGTCGCCTGAGCGCCAGCAGCATCTACAACCCGTTCGGCGAGGACCTGACCGGCGTGAATCGCCGCTTCAATGAAACCGGCGGCCGTTCGTTCAACCAGAACGTCAAGAACTGGCACTTCTACGGTGGTTTCGAGGGCTTCTTCGAATTCGCCGACCGCAACTTCGACTGGGACGTCGGCTACCGTTACGACAAGACCGACCAGAATGATCTGACCTACGGCCTGTTCAACGTCCAGCGCTTGAACGAAGCCTATGGCCCGTCGGCAATTCAGGGTGGCCAGGCTGTCTGTCTGACCGCAGCCGGCGCTGTCATTCCGGGCTGCGTGCCGATGAATCCGCTGGGCGGACTGGGCTCGATCTCGCAGGAAGCACTGGACTACGCCTCCTTCACCGCGCATGACTCGGCCAGCCTGGTTTCCAAGAGCTACTACGCCAACATCTCCGGTGAAATCGTGCAGTTGCCGGCAGGTGCGCTGGGCTTCGCAGCAGGTTATGAAGGCCGTAAGGAAAGTGGCCAGTTCGATCCGGACGCGTTCATTGCCGCTGGCCTGAGCACCGGCAACGGCGCGGCACCGACCAAGGGCGCCTACGACCTGGACGAGTTCTTCCTGGAATTGTCGATCCCGGTGCTGGCTGACCTGCCGGGTGCCAAGCTGCTCGACTTCAGCGTGGCTTCGCGCTACTCGAAGTACAGCAACTTCGGCAACACCACCAACAACAAGTTCGGTTTCCGCTGGAAGCCGATCGATGACCTGATGGTGCGTGGTAACTACTCCGAAGGCTTCCGTGCGCCGAGCATCAACAACCTGTATCGCGGCGACGCCGATTCGTTCGAAACCTATGCCGATCCGTGCTCGGCCTCCAGCGGTCGTCGCACCGGTGCGGTGGCCGCGCAGTGCGCTGCTGAAGGCGTACCGGCGAACTTCCAGCAGCCGGGTGCCGGCAGCGGCGCCAACAAGCAGACGCCGGAAGCGTTCACCTGGAAGTCGAACCCGAATCTGAAGCCGGAAACCTCGACCAGCAAGACGCTGGGCCTGGTGTGGAGCCCGAGCTTCGTGACCGGCCTGAACGTCACCGTGGACTGGTGGCAGATCGAGGTCGAAGACGCCATCACCCGTCCGGCGATCGGCGACATCATGGATCGCTGCTACGGTGGTTCACCGCAGGAACAGGCAGCCTATTGCGGCCTGATCACCCGCGACCCGACCTACGGCACCGCGACCCAGCGCTACACCATCACCAACGTCGACATGCCGCTGCAGAACCTGTCCTCGTACAAGGTGGAAGGCTGGGATGTGGGCGTCCTGTACAAGCTGCCGGAAACCTCGTTCGGCCAGTTCACCGTCAGCTGGGACAGCACCTATCTGTCCAAGTGGGACACCAAGTCCACCGACGATGCTCCGGTCGACGGCCGTGCCGGTCGCTACCTCGACCAGGATCCGTACTGGCGCATCCGTTCCAACCTGTACGTCGACTGGTCCTACGGTGATTTCGGCGTGAACTACGGTCTGCGCTACAAGTCGGGCATGACCGAAGAATGCCCGTTCGATCCGGTGCGCGACTCCGACCTGGTGGGCTACTGCTCCGACGGCCAGAACGGCAAGAACCACATGGCATCGACCACCTACCACGACATCCAGGTGCGCTACAACACCCCGTGGAAGGGCACGATCATGCTGGGTCTGAACAACGCATGGGACAAGCAGCCGCCGGTCTCGTACTCGACCTCGTACAACATGTTCGACCCGCAGTACGACCTGCCGGGCCGCTACATGTACATGCAGTACAAGCAGAAGTTCTGATCGATCCACTGATCAGCTGATGCAGCAACGGCCCCGAAAGGGGCCGTTGTTTTTTGTACGTTCGTTGCTGGCGTCAACACCAAAGAAAAAGGCCGCGGCACTGCCGCGGCCTTTCTGCATCCAGCGATGAAGAACGCTCAGCCGTTCGGAATCAGCGTGTCGATCAGGTGCTCGACATACGCTTCGAAGTCCTCGCGCGCCTGCTTGGGCTGCTGCAGCTGCAGCGACAACTGCAGGAAGCCCACATATGCCGCGTAGGCCAAGCGTGCGCGATGGCGTGCATCGGTCGAGCTCAGGCCCGCCTGGCGGAAGGAGGCGATCAGGTAATCGAGCCGCCGCTGCGACACACGGTCGATCACCGGCCGCACCATCGGATGGTCCAGCGCCTTCAGCAACTCGCTGTAGATGATGTGCGGCTGTACTTCGTGCGCCACCATCTGGAACAGCTGGCGCAGGCGCACGCGCGGGTCCGGCACGTCTTCCAGGCTGCCGAACACCTGTTCCTGCTCGAACAGTTCCCAGCGTTCCAGCGCGGCCTGCAGCAGCGCATCACGCGAGGGGAAATGCCAGTAGAAACTGCCTTTGGTCACGCCAAGGCGGCGCGCCAGCGGCTCCACCGCGACGGCGCTGACACCTTGCTCGGCAATCAGATCGAGGGCCGCCTGGGCCCAGTCTTCGGCACTCAGGCGGCTGTTGCGGCCGGCACGCGGTTCGCCGGCGGAAGCGTCAGGTTGATTCATTTGCTGATTTAACCATACGCCGGGGTTCGTTGCAGTACGCGGTTGCGGCCGAAACCGTCGGCAGCCGGGCCAGAAGGGATTCCTGCAACGCACCATACCGTGCAGTATTGACTTCCTGCAGAAGCAATCCATACTAGCGAGTATGGTTATGTCCCCTACTCCCGCTGCATTCCATGACCTGCGCCTGGAGGCTGCCCACGGCGCCTCGCTGGCTGCAACTGCCAGCACCTCCGGCCGTCGCGGACGCGTGCTGTTCGCACACGGCTTTGGCCAGACCCGCCACGCCTGGACGACCACGGCCAAAGCACTGTCGGCCGCTGGCCTGCAGACTCTGGCCTACGACGCCCGCGGTCATGGCGATTCCGACTGGAATGCGGCCGATCTGGCCTATCACGGCGAGCAGTTCGCCGATGACCTGATCGTGCTGGCCGGCGAGCAGCCGCGACCGCCGGTGCTGGTGGCCGCGTCCATGGGGGGCCTGTTCGGCCTGTTGGCCGAATCACGCTGGCCCGGGCTGTTCTCGGCCATGGTGCTGGTGGACATCACCCCGCGCTGGGACACCGCTGGCGTCGAACGCATCCTCGCCTTCATGACCGCGCACCCGGAAGGATTCGCCTCGCTGTCGCAGGCTGCCGATGTGATTTCGGCCTATGTGCCGCACCGCCCGCGCAAATCCGAGGATTCACTGCGCGCCCTGCTGCGCGAAGATGGCCACGGCCGCTGGCGCTGGCACTGGGACCCGCGCCTGGTGGCCGAACTGGCCCGCGACAGCGAGCAGCACCAGGATGCACTGGCCGAGGCCGCGCGCCAGGTGAAGTGCCCCCTGCTGCTGGTCAGCGGTGGCCGCAGCGACCTGGTCACCCCGCAGACGGTGGCCGAATTCCTGGCATTGGCGCCGCACGCGCGCCACGTACAGTTGCCGCAGGCCACGCACATGGTCGCCGGTGATGACAACGACGCCTTTACCGCTACTGTGTTGGACTATCTGGACGTGTTGCCCGCAGCGGATGCTGCAGCTTCGTCCGCCATAAACGAGCACGTCACCGGAGCACGCTCATGAGCCTCGTCATTCCCTTCCTCGCCCTGCTGCTGGCAGGCGCGTTCGTTGCCTACCACCGCATGCGCCTGCTGACCTGGACGCTGATCAGCGTGGCCCTGCTGGTCGCCTGCTGGTTCATTCCCTACGTCAACCAGACCGCCACGATCGTCGCTGCTGCCGTACTGGCAGTGATCGTCGTGCCGCTGCTGCTGCCGTTCATCCGCAAGCCGCTGCTGACCGGCCCGATGATGAAGGTGTTCCGCAAGGTGCTGCCGCCGCTGTCGCAGACCGAGCGCATCGCCCTGGAAACCGGCTCGGTCGGCTTCGAAGGCGAACTGTTCACCGGTGACCCGGACTGGAACATCCTGCTGAACTACCCCAAGCCGCAGCTGAGTGCTGAAGAACAGGCCTTCCTCGATGGCCCGGTCGAAGAGCTGTGCAAGATGGTCAACGACTGGGAGATCACCCACGTCCATGCCGACCTGCCGCCGGAACTGTGGAGCTTCATCAAGAAGAACAAGTTCTTCGGCATGATCATTCCGAAGGAATACGGCGGCCTGGGCTTCAGCGCGCTGGCCCACCACAAGGTGATCCAGAAGCTGGCATCAGTGTCGAGCGTGGTCAGCTCCACCGTTGGCGTACCGAACTCGTTGGGCCCGGGTGAGCTGCTCAACCATTACGGCACCCAGGAACAGAAGGACCAGTACCTGCCGCGCCTGGCCGATGGCCGCGAAGTGCCCTGCTTCGGCCTGACCGGTCCGTTCGCGGGCTCGGACGCCACCTCGATCCCCGATTACGGCATCGTCTGCAAGGGCGAGTGGAACGGCGAGCAGGTCCTCGGCGTCAAGCTCACCTTCGACAAGCGCTACATCACGCTGGCCCCGGTGGCCACGCTGATCGGCCTGGCCTTCCGCATGTACGACCCGGATGGCCTGATCGGCACCACCCGCGATATCGGCATCACCTTGGCCCTGTTGCCGCGTGACACCGCCGGTGTGGAAATCGGCCGTCGCCATTTCCCGCTCAACTCGACCTTCCAGAACGGCCCGATCCGTGGCAAGGATGTCTTCATCCCGCTGACCCAGCTGATTGGCGGCGCCGAGAAGGCCGGCAAGGGCTGGAACATGCTCAACGAGTGCCTGGCCGTCGGCCGCTCGATCACCCTGCCCTCCACCGCCAGTGGCGGTGCCAAGGCCGGCGCGGTGGTGACCGGTGCCTACGCGCGTATCCGCAAGCAGTTCGGCCTGTCGGTCGGCCGCTTCGAAGGCGTGGAGGAAGCGCTGGCCCGCATTGGTGGCAAGGCGTACAAGATCAGCGCGCTGTCGCAGGCCACCGCTGCCGCTGTGGACCGCGGTGACGTGCCGTCGGTGCCGTCGGCGATCGCCAAGTACCACTGCACCAACATGAGCCGTGAAGTGATCTCGGACGTGATGGACGTGATCGGCGGCAAGGGCATCATCCTGGGGCCGCGCAACTTCGCCGGCCGCAGCTGGCAGGCCGCACCGATCGCGATCACCGTGGAAGGGGCCAACATCATGACCCGCAGCCTGCTGATCTTCGGCCAGGGTGCGATCCTCTGCCACCCGTGGGTGCTGAAGGAAATGAAGGCCGCGCAGGATCCGGACACCCGTGCCGGCCTGCAGGACTTCGACCGCAGCCTGTTCGGCCACATCCGCTACGGCATTTCGAATGCCGTGCGTTCGTTCTGGTTCGGCCTGACCGGCGCGCGCTTCGGTGCCGCCCCGGGTGACGCCTACACCCGCCGTTACTTCCGCAAGCTGGACCGCTACTCGGCCAACCTGGCGCTGATGGCCGACATCTCGATGATGACGCTGGGCGGCAAGCTGAAGTTCAAGGAATCGCTGTCTGGTCGCCTGGGCGACGTGCTGAGCCACGTTTACATGACCAGCGCCATGCTCAAGCGCTACCACGACGAAGGCGCTCCGCAGGCCGACCAGCCGCTGCTGGCCTGGGCCTTCCATGACAGCGTGCACAAGATCGAGGAGTCGCTGTCGGCGGCCCTGCGCAACTTCCCGATCCGTCCGATCGGCTGGCTGATGTGGGCACTGATCTTCCCGCTGGGCCGCCGTGCCGAGGCCCCGGGCGACCGCCTGAGCCGTCGCGTGGCTGCGCTGCTGATGGCACCGAACGAAGCCCGTGACCGCCTCGCCAGCGGCGTGTTCCTGACCCCGTGCGAGAACAACCCGGGTGGTCGCATCAACAGCTACCTGAGCAAGGCGATCATGGCCGAGCCGGTGGAGCGCAAGTTCATCAAGGCGCTCAAGACCAAGGGCATCGAAGCGCTGGATTTCGTCACCCAGTTGGACGAGGCCGTGGCCGAAGGCGTGATCACCCAGGACGAGCGCACCCTGCTCGAGGAGCTGCGCACGCTCACCCTGGAAACCATCACCGTGGACGACTTCGATCCGGAAGAGCTGCGCTCGGCGGGCTACTACAAGCGCGAACAGAAGGGCGCGCAGTCGCAGGCCGCGTGATCGCAGCCACCATGTAAACGACAACGGCGGACTTCGGTCCGCCGTTTCTTTAGGGAGACACCCGATGTCTGCTCCACTGCTTACGCTTTACCACCGCCTGCAGCGCTGGCCTGCCGGCAACTGGTTGTTCTCGCGCGCGGTGTGCTTCAAGGCACCCTACTTTGCCAGCATCGCCCCGCGCATCACTCTCCTCGAGAACGGCCGCTGCGAGGGCACGCTGGCCGACCGCCGCAAGGTGCGCAACCACATCGGTACGGTGCACGCGATCGCGATGTGCAACCTGGCCGAGCTGACCGCCGGGCTGATGGTCGATGCGTCGCTGCCGAAGGGCATGCGCTGGATCCCCAAGGGGATGCAGGTGCAATACCTGGCCAAGGCCCGCGGCACGCTGCACGCGACGGCGTTGCCGGCGCAGCCGATCGTGGTGGCGGCGGAAGGCTACGCGTTGCCGGTGACGGTGAGCGTGCGCGACCGCGCGGGCACGGAGGTATTCAGTGCGGTGATCGACATGTGGGTGTCGCCGGCGAAGTGATGTTCCTGCGAACGGCGCAGCCCCTCGTGGGTTGGTCGCTGGAAGCGGGTCATGGGTTAGGCCGGAGGGCTGGGGCCAGGCGGGGACGCCGCAAGTACGTCCCTGTAGGCTTAGCCGCGCCATCCATGGCGCGGATACCCCGCCCGGCCCCAGCCCTCCGGCCTCTGACAGTTCTCTGCGGCGTCCACCCACGCAAGAGAAAAAAGAAGAGCAAAAGCAAAAGCAAAAACAAAAGCGGCCCGATGGCCGCTTTTTTCATGCGCGCAGAATCCACGAGCGCAGCGACCCGCTGTTGCTCTTGATCTTCTTTTTCTTCTCCGTGGGCTGGCCGCACACGGAAACTGTCAGGGGTCGGGCGGGTTGGGTTCGCGGGGGTGTCCGCGGCATGGATGCCGCGGCCNNGGACGTACTTGCGGCGTCCCCCGCGAACCCAACCCGCCCGACCCAACCACATGACCCGCTCTACGCGACCAACCCACGAGGGGCTGCGCCGTTGGCTGGAAACTCACGCCACCGCGCGAAGGATCAACGCCAGGATCGCCGGCACCGCCTGGATCATGAAGATGCGCCGGCTCACGCTGTACGCGCCATAGCACCCCGCCACCACCACGCACGCCAGCGAGAACGTCACCAGCACCGGCTGCGCCAGCACCAGCCCCACCACGATGCCTGCCGCCAGGAAGCCGTTGTACAGGCCCTGGTTGGCCGCCAGCACGCGCGTGGTCTCCGCCTTCTCCGGCGTATTGCGGAACGTCTTCAGACCCAGCGGGCGGGTCCACAGGAACATTTCCAGCACCAGGAAATAAACGTGCAGCAGTGCGACCAGCAGGGTCAGGGCGAGCGCGATCCAGTACATGGGCGGTTCCTTGAACAGGGATGGAGAATGGGGTCAGATCCCTTTCCCGCAGGGAAAGGGATCTGACCCCGGAAAATCAACGATCGCGCGGCAGCTTCTTTTCTTCGCGCAGCACGCCGAACGCTGCCAGGGTCATCAACCCGGCTACGGCAACGCCACCGATGAACACCACGTGCGAACCGAACAGGGACAGCCCCTTGTGCAGCCAGGCGAAGCTCAGGTCAGCACCACGATAGACCACGGTGTCGATGGCCGCACCGGCCTTGTAGCGCCACTGGCGGTCCACGCGGGTGTAGATGGTTTCGCGGGCTGGCTTGGCCAGGGCGAATTCGCTGGCGCGGGTCATCACCTGCACCACCGCCACCATCAGCGGCATAGGCGAGGCGGCCAGCACCGAGAAGCCGATCAGGATCGCAAAGCCGGGAATCAGCAACGCCGGGGCGATACCGTGGCGCGACAGCAGCCAGCGGGTCAGCCCCAGCTGCATCAGCAGTGCCAGCGCGTTCACCGCCAGGTCGATGCGCGAGAAGAACGCGGTGGCAGCGCCCGCATCGGTGAACGAGGCACGCACGATGCTGGCCTGCTGGTTGTACAGCAGGGTGCCGACGCCCACGCCAAACACCACCATGATCGCCAGCCAGCGCAGCAGGGGCTCGCGCACGATCAGCTTCAAGCCATCCAGCACGCTGCCGCCCATCGGCTGCTCGCCGGACGCGAGTTGCTGCTCGCGCTCGCGCAGCACCGCCCAGTGCCGCAGGCGCCAGATGCACAGCAGGCAGACGGCCAGGAAGCCGGCCGACACCAGCATCAGGTTGGCGATGCCCACCCGCTGCACCAGCGCACTGGTGATGATCGGGCCGAGAAAGGCGCCGACCGTGCCGGCCGCACCGATATAGCCGTAGTACGCCCGCGCCTGCGCATTGGAGAACACGTCGGCCATGAAGCTCCAGAACACCGCCACCGCAAACAGGTTGAACACGGTGATCCAGAAGAAGAACGCCATGCCACGCCCCGGCATGCCGCTGTCGAACAGCGCATAGAAGCCCAGCAGGGTGGCGATGAAGAAGCCATACACCGCCGGCAGGAACACCCGCCGCGGGAAGCGGCTGACCAGCCAGCCATAGACCGGCTGCAGCACCAGCATGATCACGAACACGCAGGAAAACAGGAACTGCAGGACGAAGTCCTTCAGGGCGATGCCGTGGCTGGCGAACCAGGCGATCAGCACCGGTGGGAACACCGTCTCCAGGTCGGCCGAGGCGGCCATCGCCTCGCGTACCGGGCGCAGCACGTAGTAACCGCTGAGCAGGCAGAAGAAGTACAGGAACGACCACCAGAGCGCCGGCGACTCGCGCAGCGCTGCGACCAGCTTCTTCAGCGGACCGCCCGTCCCGGCCGCGCTCACGCGGCTCCCCTCGCCAGCGAACGGCGGTTGGACAGCGGCATGGCAGGCTCCGGGGGCAGTGAAGCGCGTACGTTATCCAATGCACTGCAACATCGCCAGCGCAGGCTGCACCGATGGCTGCAACGAAGTGTCACGGCATCCCCCGCACGACACCTTCTGACACCCGCTTTTGCGGCGTCAAAAATCCAACTTTTTCAACGAGATGCGCATTCATCTTCGCTTTGTTTGTGCACAGGCGAAAAGCGGCGCTAGAATCATCCTCAGCAGTCGCGCACGGGTTCCAACCGATGAAAAAGAACAGCCTGCGTCGTCCGATCCGTTCGGCGGCCACCGGTTTGCTGGGCATGTTGATGCCCCTTGCCTTGTCCACCACCGCGCAGACCCCGCCGGCCCTGCCGCCGATGCCGACCAACATCGAGACCGCTGCCGGTGGCGCCATTGCCCACACCCAGCCAGCGGCCTACCGCACCGGCCTGGTGCCGCAGGTGCAGTTGCCGGCCGCCGGCTTCAACGTCGCCAACATCGAATCGATGGCGCAGCAGCTCACCTATGGCGAGCGCGTGCCGGGCATGGCGGTGGCCATCGTGCAGGGCGGCCGCGTGCTCAGCGCGCGCGGCTACGGCGTCACCGACGTCAACAACCCGTTGCCGGTCGACGCCCACACCGTGTTCCGCCTGGCGTCGCTGTCCAAGGCCTTCGCCGGCACCATGGCTGGCCTGCTGGTCAACGATGGCACCCTGCGCTGGGACAGCAAGGTCACCGACTATGTGCCGGGCTTCCGCCTGAACTCGCCGGAGGCCACCGACCGCCTGACCGTGGCCGATGTACTCAGCCATCGCGTCGGCCTGCCGTACAACGCCTACGACCGCGACATCGAAGGCAATGCCGAGTACTACGCGCTGACCCAGAAGCTGGCCAACACCGGCCTGAAGTGCCTGCCGGGCGACTGCTACGCCTACCAGAACGTGGCCTTCAGCCTGATCGGCGACGTCGTGTATGCCGCCTCCGGCAGCTTCTACGAGCAGTCGGTCGAACGCCGCATCTTCAAGCCGCTGGGCATGAACGATGCCAGCCTCGGCCTGGCCGGCATCCAGGCCAGCTCGCGTTGGGCACGCCCGCACGTGCGCAGCCGCAACGGCTGGGTATCGCTGACGCCCAAGCCGACCTATTACCGCGTGGCCCCGGCTGCCGGCGTCAACGCCAGCGCCAGTGACATGGCGCAGTGGCTGCTGGCCCATACCGGCCACCGCCCGGACGTGCTGCCGGCGCCGCTGCTGGCCACCCTGCACTCCAGCCTGATCAACACGCCGGGCGAGATGCGCTCGGGCTGGCGCCGCGAACGCCTGCACTCGGCCGGCTACGCGCTCGGCTGGCGCACCTTCGACTACGCCGGTCACGATGTCGTGTTCCATGCCGGCGCCGTGCAGGGTTACCGGGGCCTGGTGGCATTGGTGCCCGAGCGCGACCTCGGCATCGCCATCATGTGGAACGGTGAAAGCGGCCTGCCCAGCGGCCTGCTGCCGACCGTGCTCGACGCCGCCCTCGGCCTGCCGTCGCAGCGTTGGCTGGACGTGGACACCGACTTCGGCAGCGACAACCTGATGGCCGAGGGCGCCGCCCCGGCACAGCAGGACAAGCGCAAGGGCAAGGGCGCCTCGGGCAACCGCGCGGTGGCCTCGCCGCGCTGAGCCGGCGAGCTCGACCGTAAGCAGAAGGGCGGCCCTCGGGTCGCCCTTTTTTTGTTGTTGCAAAGCCGAGCCCATGCTCGGCTGATTCAAGCAGCCGAGCCTAGCTCGGCTCTACCGTTCCGCAGCGCTAGTGGGCGAAGTAGTGCATTCCGCCATCCACCGGAATCACCGCGCCGGTGATGTACCCCGCCAACGGGGAAGCCAGGAACGCGACCAGGTGCGCTACCTCCTCCGGTTCGCCGAAGCGCCCCATCGGGATGTTGCGGGCGATGAACTCACGTCGGCTCTCTTCGGTGGGATGCAGCCGATCCAGAATCTGCGCGCTGTTGATACGCCCTGGTGCAATCGCGTTGACGGTGATGCCCTCGCCCGCCACGTCGCAGGACAGCCCCTTGCTCCACAGATGCAGCGCCGCCTTCGCCGGGCTCGCGGCATTCACCGCGCGCGGCTCCATCGAGCCGCTGAGGTTGATCACACGCCCCCAGCCATTGGCCCGCATCGACGGCAGCAACGCCTGCGTCAACCGTCGTGCTGCCGAGAAGTTCAGCGCCATCGCCTCGTCCCACACGTCGTCTGCTGCAGCCACCCCGGCCAGCCGCGCACCACCGGCCGCATTGACCAGGATATCCACGCGCTGCAGCGCCTCCAGCGACGCGCTGGCGATGCGCTGCACATCGTCGGCGTCGGTCAGATCACCCATCACCACCACCGGTACCGGCCCACCCGCCGCCTCGATCGCGGCCGCCACCGAATGCAACGGCGCCTGCCGCCGCGCGGTGATCGCCACGCGCACACCCAGCGTTGCCAGCACCCGCGCGACACCGGCGCCGATGCCACTGCCTGCGCCGGTGACCAGCGCGGTACGTCCTTCAAGATCCAGTTTCATGTGCTGCCCTGCCAGGTTCTGCCGGCCCATCTGGCCGCGCGGACATGCTCTTTGAATACCCTCGATTGATAAACTCCGGCGAGGTTTCAACATTCAGAACCCGGGGTGTCAGATGAACCTGTTGGAGAGCATGCAGGTCTATGTGCTGGCCGTGGAAAAAGGCAGCCTGAGTGCCGCGGCGTCGGCACTGGACATCTCCGCGACGATGGCCGGCAAGCACCTGCGCGCCCTGGAGGAACGGCTGGGCATGCAGCTGTTGAGCCGCACCACGCGACGGCAGCACATGACCGCTTTCGGTGAGGCCTACTACGGCCGCTGCAAGGAGATCCTGCACCTGGTGGAGGAAACAGATGCGCAGGCACAGCATCACCATCTGGCACCGGCGGGCAAGCTGCGGATCAGTGCACCGGTGATCTTCGGCACGCATGCGCTGGTGCCGGCACTGTCGACCTACATGGACCGCTACCCCGAGGTCAGTGTCGAACTGGTCCTGACCGATCGCGTGGTCGAACTGGCCGAAGAGGGATTCGAGGCGGCCATCCGCATCGGTACGCTTGCCGACACCAGCCATCTCGTAGCGCGTCCGCTCAGCCCCTACCGGCTGACCTTGTGTGCATCACCGGCCTATCTCGCGCGGCATGGCACGCCGCAAAGCGCGCAGGCGCTGCAGCAGCATCAATGCCTGTCGCTGGACCCGGCTGCGCTGTCGCACTGGCTGGGCAACGAGGCAACGTCGGCGGTTCAACCGCCCTCGGGACGCCTGCAGATCAACAACGGCGAAGCGCTGCGGCTGGCCGCGCTGCAGGGCCTGGGCATCATCCTGCAGTCGAGCCTGCTGCTGGCAGCGGACATCGATGCGGGCGGCCTGGTCCCGCTGCTGCCGGAACATGGCCGGCGCGGTCGGCCCATGCACGTGGTCTATCCGCACGACCGTTATCACTCGACCCGGCTGCGCAGCTTCGTGGATTTCCTGGTCGAGCGGTTTCCCTGTGAAGCAGCTGGCCATCGCAGCCAGCCAAAATGATGCCCATAAAAAAACCCCCTCCCCGCTGGGCAGTCGGGGAAGGGGTCTCAGGGTACGGCTATCGGGAAGTACTTAGATCAGCGGTGCCGGCGTTGCCGGAAGGGCCACCGGGGCAGCCTTCTTCTTGCGGGCGGCCGGCTTGCGCTTGGCAACCTTCTTGGCAGCCTTCTTCGGGGCAGCCTTCTTGGTCGCCTTCTTCGCAGTCTTCTTCACCGCTTTCTTGGCGGTCTTCTTTACCGCCTTCTTCACTGCCTTCTTGGCGACCTTCTTGGCCGGCTTACGGGCGGTGGCTTTCTTGGCGGTCTTCTTTACGGCTTTCTTGGCAGTCTTCTTGGTGGCCTTCTTGGCTACCTTCTTGACGGCCTTCTTCGCGGTCTTCTTTACGGCCTTCTTGGCAGTGGACTTCTTGGCTACCTTCTTCGCAGCCTTCTTCACTGTCTTCTTCGCCGTGGCCTTCTTGGCGACCTTCTTGGCAGCCTTCTTCACTGCCTTCTTGGCGGTCGCCTTCTTCGCGACCTTCTTCACTGCCTTCTTGGCAGCGGCCTTCTTGGCGACTTTCTTCACCGCTTTCTTGGCGGCGGGCTTTTTCTTCGCAGCTTTCTTGGTTGCCATGGTGATGGCTCCTCGTCAGTGATAGGGAGTTGAAACGCCCAGGTGGATCAAACCCGCCCATGCTGCGTGCGGGGACCGCCGGCGCGTCAGGCGCGCCGTTACGGATGCGGTGATGCCCGCCACGATCGGCGGAGCAGGCATCGGAACAGGGGTCGCCTTGCATTTCTCCGGGGGAAGCGGGGCCATGTCCACCGTCTTGAGGATCGCGGTGGTCTTCGAGGGGCTGCTTCGCATCGGACGATTGATTCTGCGCACTCGGTTTGGCAGGCAAGGTCTGCTGAGGCGAAACCTAATCACGGTTTTTTTTACTGTCAACAACCCCCGCGAAAAATTTTCACATCCGCCGCGTCCCGGGAGCCCTTCCCGCGCCTGCCGATGTTGCTCCGCGAGCGCCGGCAAACACGGCATCGCGCATCGTCGCTGCCATCGGCTGCGTACCAACAGCGAAGAAAAAACACTTGAAACAAGCACTCTGCGTCATGTAGAGGCCTGGAGTGGAACGCCACACGGCGACGTGGTCGTGCACGGCGATGCACTCGCCAACGCCAGCACAACGGACCTGCAACAAGGCCAAAAACTTTTCACATCCGGGCGCGCCGCCGCGGGGGTGGAAACGCGGATTTGCGCAAAACTGCGCACGCCTTTTGGCCGCGCTCAACACCGGCTGATGCCATGGCGATGGCATGCGGCGAACCGGTCGGCATAAGTTCGACGCGTCCTCCAAAACGAAAACGGCCACCCGAGGGTGGCCGTTTTCGTACCGGGGAAACGACGACTCAGTGCTCTTCGTCTTCCAGGCCTTCGGCGTACGCGTCCGGGTCCAGCAGCTCGTTGAGCTCTTCGCTGTTGGACACTTCGACCACGAACATCCAGCCGTCGCCGTAGGCGTCTTCGTTGATGGTTTCCGGCTTGTCGGCCAGCGACGAGTTCACCTCGACGATGGTGCCGCTGATCGGGCTGTAGACGTCGGAGGCGGCCTTCACCGACTCGACGACCGCGATCTGCTCGTTGGCCTTGGCGGTCGTGCCGACTTCCGGCAGCTCGACGTAGACCAGGTCACCCAGCAGGCCCTGAGCGTGGTCGGAAATACCGACAGTCACGCGGCCATTGCCTTCGACACGGGCCCACTCATGGGACTTGAGGAACTTGAGGTCGCCGGGGATCTCGCTCATGGGACTGCTCCAGAGATATGCAGGGGGTGGAAAAAACGGGGCTAGTGTAACCAACCGGCCGCCACTGCTGGCAGTGACGACCGGCACGTTTGGATCATGCGTCGGTGAGCACGCCGGGTTGGGCCTGGCCTTCGCGCACGAACGGGAACTTGACCACCCGCACCGGCACCTGACGGCCGCGGATGTCGACGGTGACCTGACCGAGTTCACCGGCCGGTACGCGCGCGAATGCGATGCCCTTGGCCAGGGTCGGCGAGAAGGTGCCGGACAGGATCTCGCCCTGGCCGCCGGCCGTGGTGACCGCCTGGCCATGGCGCAGCACACCCTTCTCATCCATCACCAGGCCGATCATCTGGCGTGCGTTGCCAGCGGCCTTCTGCGCCTCCAGCACATCGCGGCCGATGAAGTCGCGGCCTTCGTCCAGCGACACCGTCCAGGCCAGCGCCGCTTCGTAGGGACTGATCGCTTCGTCCATGTCCTGGCCGTACAGATTCATGCCGGCTTCCAGGCGCAGGGTGTCGCGCGCGCCGAGGCCGGCCGGCTTCACGCCAGCAGCAAGCAGGCGGTTCCAGAACGCGACCACGGCATCCTGCGGCAGCAGGATCTCGAAACCGTCTTCGCCGGTGTAGCCGGTGCGGGCGACGAACAGTTCAACGCCGTCATCGGACTGCACCTGCAGCGCGGCGAAGCGGCCGAGCTTGCCCAGCGACTCACGGTCGGCTTCGCCGGCCAGGCCGATGACGATGTCGCGCGCCTGCGGACCCTGCACGGCGAGGATCGCCAGGTCCGGACGCTGCTCGACGGAGACGTTGAACGGCGCCGCCTGCTCGCGCAGCCACGCCAGATCCTTCTCGCGGGTGGAGGCGTTGACCACCATGCGGAAGAAGTCTTCGCCCAGGTAATAGACGATCAGGTCATCGATGACGCCGCCCTGCGGATTCAGCATGCACGAGTACAGCGCCTTGCCGGTGGCCTTGAGCTTGTCGACCGAGTTGGCCAGCAGGCGGCGCAGGAACGGCTTGACCTGGTCGCCGCGCAGGTCGACCACGGTCATGTGGCTGACGTCGAACACGCCCGACTCACGACGCACCAGGTGGTGCTCGTCCAGCTGCGAGCCGTAGTGGATGGGCATGTCCCAACCCCCGAAATCGACCATCTTGGCGCCAAGGGCGCGGTGGGTATCGTTGAGCAGCGTCTTCTGGGTCATGACCGGGTCCGGCAGCAGAGGAAACAAGAACGCGCATTATCCCAGATCGGTCGGCCGCAGGTCGCGCCGCAGCGCAGCGGGGGGATGTTGGCCGGCCTGCGGCCGGCGGGCGCTTTCTACAAGCCAGGGCGCAAAGCGCAAAGCCGAAGCGTGTCGGCTCTGGGTTCTTTCGGCTTGGTCGGAGCAGCGTGGGCACGCGGAGGACGCCGTAAACCCATCCCTGGGGGCTTGGCCGCCGCATCCATGCGGCGGACACCTCCGCGTGCCCACGCTGCCCCTCCCTTCCGGAGTTCCCGGTGACGGGACGGAAGGCAAGAGCGGTTGTGGATGTCGATACATATAAGGAGAGGGGTGGGATTTCTTTTCCTGCCGAAAAGAAATCCCACCCCGGCCATGACCCGCGAGCGCAGCGACCCGCTTCTGCTTCGCTCTTATTTTCTTTTCCGTGGGTGGACGCCACCGGAAACTGTCAGAGGTCGGGCGGGTGGGCTGGGCAGGGGTGTCCGCGCCATGGATGGCGCGGCCAAGCCTACAAGGACGTACTTGCGGCGTCCCCTGCACAGCCCACCCGCCCGACCCAGCATCTGCTTTCAGCGACCATCCACGAGGGGCTGCGCCGTTGGCTGGAAAACTCAGCCGGCCGCTTCGACCACCAGCGCACTGCCCTGCACCGCCACCACCCGCACCAGCGTGCCGGCCTGCAGCTCCGGCCCACTCACCTGCCACGACGCGTCGTCGATGCTGACCCTGCCCTGCCCGCCGACGATGGCCTGCTGCAATGGCACCACCCGGCCGACCAGTTGTTCAGCGCGACGATTCAGCAGCGGCGCGTCGCTCTGCCGCGCACGCGGCTTGCCCCAGTGCCGGTAGCACTGGATCGACAGCACGCTCAGCAGCACGAAGGCGACCACCTGCCACAGCACCGGAATATCGGCGAACACCGCTACCAGCGCGAACACCGCCGCCGCACCGATGCCGATCCACAGCATGAACGCGCCGGGCGCCAGCGCTTCGGCGGCAAACAGCAACAACGCCAGCGCACCCCAGGCAACGACTTCCCAGCGCATGTCAGCCTCCAATCGGCGGCGGCCGCTTGGCCGGCGGCCGGGTTTCCTGGTTGGACAGGGCCTGCTTGGCCAGCTCGGCCACGCCGGCAATCGAACCAATCACGCCGCTGGCCTCCATCGGCATCAGCACCAGCTTCTGGTTCGGCGACGTGGCCAGTGCCTTGAACGCTTCCACATACTTCTGTGCGATGAAGTAGTTGATGGCCTGGACGTCGCCGTCGGCGATCGCCGCCGACACCACCTGGGTTGCCTTGGCTTCGGCTTCGGCCAGGCGCTCGCGGGCTTCGGCGTCGCGGAACGCGGCCTCGCGCCGCCCCTCCGCTTCCAGCACCGTGGCCTGCTTCTCGCCTTCGGCACGCAGGATCTCGGACTGGCGCGAACCTTCCGCCTCGAGGATCTGTGCGCGCTTCTCGCGCTCGGCCTTCATCTGCCGTGCCATCGCATCGAGCAGGTCGCGCGGCGGCTGGATGTCGCGGATCTCGATGCGGTTGACCTTCACGCCCCAGGGGTTGGTCGCATGGTCGACCACACTGAGCAGCTTGGCGTTGATCACCTCGCGCTGGCTGAGTGATTCATCCAGGTCCATCGAGCCGATCACGGTACGGATGTTGGTCTGCACCAGGGCGATCATCGCCACTTCCAGCACCGACACCTCGTAGGCGGCCTTGGCCGCGTCCAGCACCTGGAAGAACACCACGCCATCGACGCGCACGGCGGCGTTGTCCTTGGTGATCACTTCCTGGCCGGGCACGTCCAGCACCTGCTCCATCATGTTCACCTTGCGCCCCACCCCGTAGACGATCGGGATCAGGAAATGCAGGCCGGGCGACATCGTGTGGGTGTAACGGCCGAACCGTTCGACGGTCCATTCATAGCCCTGCGGCACCATCCGTACCGCCTTGAACAGGATGACCACGGCCACGAAGGCCAGTACCGCGCTGAAGAACATGGTCGGGAACATCGCGCTTTCCTTATGGGAGACGTCCGGAGCCCAGCATAGCGCGCGGATGCAGGCAGTGCGGGTGCGGGACGTTCCAACGGAAAGCAGCCGAGCGTGGCCCGGCTCTACAGCGTGGGCCCGGTCAGATCCGGGTCGTGGCCAGGAAGCGCTCGCGGTCCTGCTGGGTCTGCCGGCGGATCTCGGCCAGCGCCTGGCTTTCGGTCGCCTCCAGCATCGCCTCGAACAGGCGCTGGAAGTGATGCCGCATCGCATTGCGTGCCGCGACCGGATCGCGCGCGCGCAGACCTTCGAAGATCGCCATGTGCTCGTCGGCGCGGCTGGCACCATCGTCATGGCACACCCGGGCATAGACCTCGGTTACCCGCGGCAGCTCACTGCGCATGCGCCAGATCTGCTGCACGAAATACTCGACCACCGGATTGCCCGACAGGCGGGCGATGGTCAGATGGAAGCGGCGGTCGTAGTCGCCGGCCTCTTCATCGCTGAGGTCACGCCGGCACAGTGCTTCGGCCAGCACCTGCAGCTCGGCGATGCCGGCCTCATCGATATTGCTTGCCGCCAGCGCGGCGGCTTCTGCCTCGAACACGGCACGCGCAGCGGTCAGGTCGAAGGCGCTGATATCGGGCAGCCCGCCGGCAGCCTGTGCCGGGCGCGGCTTCACATAGACACCCGAGCCGATACGGATCGCGATCCAGCCCTGCGCTTCCAGGGCGATTTCCGCCTCGCGGATGGTGACCCGGCTGACGCCGAAGCGTTCGGCAAGTTCACGTTCGCCCGGCAGGCGCGAACCCGACGGATATTCGCCATCTTCGATCAGCTTGCGGAGCTTGGCGGCGATGGTCTGGTAAAGACGGTTGGCGGACATGCGGCTGACCCTTGGCGGTTCCCTCCGGGCCCGTCCCCGGCCACCGGGCACGGTGCGGGTCCGGTTGGAGCGACGGCGCGACCATTGGCCGCGCCGCCCTGTTCAGAACTTGTATCGTACACCGAAATACGCACGCCGCCCGTAGCTCACCACCTCGCGGAAATTCCCGTAAAGCGGCTGGTATGCCACGCGTGGCTCGTTGGTCAGGTTCATCAGTTCCAGCGACAGCGACAGCTGCTTGTTCACCCGGTAGCGCAGGCGCAGGTCGACGCTGGTGTTGTCATCGTAATAGCGGTTCTGCTGCGCCGTGTTGCCGGTGAAGTCCTGGTAATAGTGCGAACGGAACTTGCCGATGGCCTGGATGTTGAAGCGACCCACATCCCAGTAGAGGGAACCGGACAGCACGTGCCGCGAGAATCCGCTCAGGCCGGCCGGCGGCACGATGGCCGGGATGATCGATCCGTCGGCGGCCAACTGCTCGCCCAACCGCGAATCCTGGGTCTGGTAGTCGGCGTCGGCATAGTTGTAGCTGACCTTGAAGCCGAGGCCATCGAACGGCTTGGGCAGGTACGAGAACCGGTGCGTGGCACTGAGCTCGATACCGGTCAGGGTGCTGTCCTCGTCGGTGGTCACCTGCTGGCGCACCGGCACGGTCACCGTCTGTCCGTTGATGGTGTAGGTTTCCGGCACCAGCGCGGTGGCGGTGCCGCCGTTGAACTGCTTCCAGTACACCGCACCGGCCAGCAGCGTGTCCGGGTTCGCATACCACTCCAGCGAGACATCACCGTTCCAGGACATCAACGGCTGCGCGGCCGGATTGCCGCTGGCACTGATGTCGTCCAGCGCGTCGGCCAGGCCGGTATAGGTGGCATCGCTGCTGACATTGATGGTGCGGCCAGCACCGAGTGCGGCGATATCCGGGCGCGACATTGCCCGATACGCGCCCACCCGCAACAGCAGGTCCGGCTTCAGTTCGAAGGCGGCATTCAGGCTTGGCAGCAGCTTGTCGTTGCCCGACTTGAACACCTGGGTGGTGAAATCACCCGTGGGCTGCAGGCGGATCGTGCCGTCGCCGTTGTCGATGATCGCCAGGTCGGTGCGCACACCTTCCGAGCGCACGTCGGTCTTGACCCAGCGCAGGCCGACATTGCCGGTGACCGGCAGCCCGAACAGCGTGCTGCTGAACTCGCCCATCAGGTACAGCGCGCGGGTTTTCTCGGTCACATCGACGTTGTTCGGATCCTGGAAATCCGGGTCCAGGCCGCTGTCACTGGTGCCGCGGAAGGACTCGTAGAGGCAGCTCGGATCGAAGTACGCCCACGAGGAGATCGTGTTGCCGCTGGCCGCATCCATGAAGTCATCCTGCGGGAACGGTGCACGGCAGGCACGGTTGGCGGCAATGATCTTCGCCTTGTCTGCCGCCACGCGCTGGTCGTAGTCGGTCACCAGGGTGTTGTCGCGCAGGCGGTAGTCGGCCTGGCTGGCGCGCACGCCGCCCTTGATGCGGGTGAAGAAACCGGACTCGGGCATGAAGCTGGCATCGAAGCGGCCAGCCTTGATCTTGTGGTCGTTCTCGGTAGCGCTGGAGGTCACCCGCGCTGCACCGGTGTAGGCGTCCCAGTTGTTCGGGTCGAAGTTCGGCGCCAGCGCCACGCTCGGCACCTCGCCATGCCAGTCCCAGTCGTAGTCGACATAGCCGGTGGCGCCGCTGCTGATGCCCGGCACGATGGCGTTGTTGACGTCGCGCTGGTTGGCGCGCAGCCGGGTCATGCGCTCGCTGTCCAGGCGGTTGGTATGCGAATAGGAAAGATCGGTGGACAGCTCCCAGGCCGGGCTCGGGCGCAGGATCAGGTTGAGGCCGCCACCGGTGTACTCCTCGCCGCGCCAATAGCGGTTGGAAGTCGAATCGATGGAGGTGCTGCCATGCAGGTGGCGGACGATGCCATCCTCGTCCACGTCGCGCTGGGTGATGCCGCGACGCGCGTTGGACAGGCTCAGGTCGCTGCGGTTCTCGTCCCAGTTGCGCTCGGTATGCTCGAAATCGAGGTTGACCTCGACCACGTCGTTGGGCCGCCACTGGAGCGCCGCGAACTCGCTCTGGCGATCATTGCGTTCCTGCTTCATGCGATAGATGCGGCTGCTGGGCACCAGGTAATACGGGGCACCGTTGGCGATGGCCTGGGCGCTGACTTCACTGCAGTTGGCATTGGCCACGTTCTGCCTGCCGTCGCAGGCATACCAGGTGGAGCCGCTGGTGATGCTCTCCTCCGGATCGGTGCCCTCCAGCCGCTGGATGCCCAGCGAGATACCGAGCTTCTGGCCGTTGCCGAATTCGAACTGGTCGATGTAGCTGGCGGTACCGCGATAGCCGATGCCATCGTCGTCGCGGTACTTCTTGTCATACTCGGCCCAGCTGCCACGCAGATCGATCTGCGCCGAGCGTTTGCCGTACTCCAGCGGCTTGACCGTCTCCAGGCCGATGGTGCCGGCGACACCGCCTTCGATGATGTCGGCACGCTGGGTCTTGTAGATCGCCACCGTGTTGATCAGCTCGGCCGGGAACATGTTGAAGTTCACCGAGCGGTCGCCGCTGCCGTTGGTGATCTCGCGGCCATTGAAGTTGGTGCTGCTGAGGAATGCGCCAAGGCCACGGATCGAGATTTCCGACGCGCCGGTCTTGTCGCGGGTCGAGGCGGCACCGGTCAGCGTTTCGATCGCATCGGCCAGCGATGGCGCGGGCAGGTCGCCGATGTCATCGGCCGACAACACATCGGCGATCACCGTGTCGTCGCGCTTCTTGTTGATCGAACTCTGCATCGACTCGCGGATGCCGGTGACCTGGACCTGGTCCAGGGTGGTGGCGTCCTGCCCGGAACCGGTAGCGGCAGACTGCGCCTGTACGGCCGGCGAAGCCGCCAGCGCAGCGAGCAGTGCCACGATCAGTGGTGTGGGTGACAACGGTGTACGACGTACAACTCCGGCAGGTTGCCGCATGGTTTTCCTCCTCCCAAAGGATCGCCCGGACGGTAGGCGTGGGACGCAGCTTCGACACGCCGACACAGAAATGTCAACCAACTGGACTGGATTTGTCGTAATACCTTTGATTCAGACCGGTTGCCCGCCATTTCATGTGCTGATGCAGCATGACTTTGCGCGCGACGTGGCTTACAACACACCCAACAAGTGGTATGCACACCCACTCTGAAACCACGGCATCGCCGTCTCTGGAAGGACTTCATGCGCATTCAATCGACTTCGCACCGCCTTTCGAAACCTGCACTTGGATATTGCCTGGCAATTGGACTGGCAACATGCCTGACCAGTTCGCCGGCAACAGCCGCCAGCTGGCTCGTACACGACGTCGGCGCGTTCGCCACCGCCGCTGCCGCCCTGCAGCCTGGCGATGAGATCGTGCTGGCCGATGGCACCTGGACCGATGCGCGCCTTCTGCTGAAGGGCCAGGGCACGGCCGCCGCTCCGATCGTGCTGCGCGCGCAGACGCCGGGCAAGGTGATCCTCAGCGGGGCGTCGGACCTGCGCCTGGCCGGCAGCTACCTGCAGGTCTCCAACCTGGTGTTCCGCAACGGCTACACCCCGGGTGACGCGGTGGTGGCCTTCCGCGAGTCGAGCAAGGCGGTAGCCAGCCACAGCCGCGTCACCGGCTTGGTCATCGATGACTACAGCAACCCCGATGGCAGCGACCAGGACTACTGGGTGTCGCTGTACGGCAGCAACAACCGCCTCGACCACAGCCAGCTGCGTGGCAAGACCAATGCCGGCCCGACGGTGGTGGTGGTGCGCGATGCCAGCCAAGGCCTGGACAACCAGCACCGCATCGACCACAACTGGTTCGGCCCGCGCCCGGCGCTGGGCGTCAATGGCGGTGAAACGATCCGCGTCGGCACCAGCGACACCTCGCTGAGCGATTCCAACAGCACTGTCGAGAACAACTGGTTCGAGGGCTGCGATGGCGAGACCGAGATCGTCTCCAACAAGTCCGGCGGCAACACCTTCCGCGGCAACGTGTTCTATCGTTCGGCCGGCGCACTGACCCTGCGCCATGGCAACGGCAACCGGGTGATCGACAACCTCTTCCTCGGCGACGACAAGGCCGGCACCGGCGGCGTGCGCATCATCAATGCCGACCAGACCGTCAGCAACAACTACTTCGAACGGCTGGCCGGCTCCAGCAACCGTTCGGCGCTGGCGGTGATGGATGCACAGGCCAATCCGCCACTGTCCGGCTATGCGCCGGTGGTCAACGCAACCATCAGCCGCAACACGTTTGTCGACGTGGCGAAGATCAGCTTCGGCGTTGGCCACGACGAGGCCAAGGGGATCGTGGTCGCGGCCAGCAACAGCCACTTCAGCGGCAACCTGATCGTCAACCGCACCAGCAAGAATCCACCGAATGCGGCCAGCTCGCTGGCGGGCATCGCCTTCAGCAACAACGTGCAGTCGCCGCAGGCCAGCAGCGTATTTCCGGGCGGGGTGAGCAGCGCCAGCATCGCCCTGCAGCTGGCGGCCAGCGGGCTGTGGGTGCCGGCAACGCCGCTGCCCGCCATCGGCGCCGATCCGGCGCTGGCGATGACCCCGCGCGAACAGACGGGGGTGGACTGGTATCCCAAGGTGGGCGAGGTTGCCCTGTCACGCACCAGCACCGGAGTTGATCGATGAGGTTGCAGCCGCTGTCCCTGTGTTCCCACCGCCTGGCGCTCGCCCTTGCCCTGGCCGCTCCCTTCGCCCTGATGCCGACGGCACCGCTGCACGCTGCGCCTGCCGCAGCCGCGCGACAAGGCGATACCGCGCCGGTACTGGTGACCGCTGCGCAGTGGCAGCAGATGGCCAGCGAGGGCAGCCGCTACCCGTGGTTCTCCAAGGAGCAGGCGCGTACGCAGAAATCGCTGCAGAAGATGATGAAGGCCGGCATCGATGTGCCGGTGCCGAAGGACAAGGGTGGCGGTCGCACCCATGAGCAGCACAAGCGCAACTACCAGGCACTGCTGGCAGCCGGCACCCTGTACCGGCTGACCGGCGACAAGGCCTATGTCACCTATTCGCGCGACATGCTGCTGCAGTACGCCAAGCTCTACCCGACCCTCGGCCCGCATCCGGAAGGACGCGGGCAGATTCCCGGCCGGGTGTTCTGGCAGGTGCTCAACGATTCGGTCTGGCTGGTCAACGCCATCCAGGGCTACGACGCGATCCGCGATGCGCTGTCGCCACAGGATCGGCAGACCATCGAATCGCAGGTGTTCCGGCCGATGGCCGAGTTCCTGGCCAGCGAGCCGAAGAACTACGACCAGATCCACAACCACGCAACCTGGGCGGTGGCCGCCACCGGCATGACCGGCTACGTGCTGCGCGATCCGGAACTGGTGGAAAAATCGCTGCGCGGCAGCCGCAAGGATGACCAGTTCGGTTTCCTGCGGCAGATCGACCTGCTGTTCTCGCCCGATGGTTATTACGAGGAAGGCCCCTACTACCAGCGCTACGCGCTGGCGCCGTTCCTGCTGTTCGCCAACGCGATCGAGCGCAACGAGCCGCAGCGGAAGATCTTCGCGCGCCGCGACGGCGTGCTGTTGAAGGCGGTGGACGTGCTGGTGCAGACCAGCTACGACGGCCTGTTCTTCCCGATCAACGACGCGATCCTGGACAAGGGCATCGACACCGAAGAGCTGGTGGCGGGCATCGGCATCGCCTATGCGCAGGCCGGCGATGATCGTCTGCTGTCGGTCGCGCAGCAGCAGAAACGCCTGCTGCTGTCACCGGAAGGGCTGCAGGTGGCGCAGGCGTTGGCGGCCAACAAAGCCAAGCCGTTCGATTATCGGCCGATGCTGCTGCGCGATGGCCCGGACGGTGAACGCGGCGGTCTGGCGATCCTGCGCATGGGCGGCGAACGCGGCCAGGCGCTGGTGCAGAAGGACACCATGCAGGGCATGGGCCACGGCCACTTCGACAAGCTCAACTGGTTGTTCTACGACAACGGCAATGCCGTGGTGACCGACTACGGCGCAGCGCGCTTCCTCAACGTGGAAGCCAAGCGAGGCGGCATCTACCTGGCCGAGAACCGCAGCTGGGCGAAACAGACCGTGGCCCACAACACCCTGGTGGTGAACGAGCAGAGCCACTTCAAGGGCGACTGGAAGCGCGGCGAGGAACATGCACCCACGGTGCGTTTCTTCCAGGCCGATGCCGATACCCAGATCGCTTCGGCGACGATGCGCGATGCTTACCCGGGCGTGGTATTCACCCGCACCCAGGCATTGCTGCGCCACCCCGAACTGGGCCTGCCGGTGGTGCTGGACCTGATGCAGGTGCATGGCGACAAGGCCGCGCGCTACGACCTGCCGCTGCACTTCAACGGCCATATCGTCACCACCGGTTTCGAGGCCGAGCATTTCCCCACCCAGCGCCCGGTGCTCGGCGGCGACAACGGCTACCAGCACCTGTGGCTGGACGCACGCAGCAAGGCCGGCAGTGAACCGCGCACGCTGGCATGGCTGCTCGACGGGCGTTTCTACACCTATCGCTTCGGCAGCAGTGCGCCATCGCAGGCGTTGCTGGTGGAAAGCGGCGCCAACGATCCCGAATTCAACCTGCGCCGCGAGCCGGCGCTGCTGCAGCGCGTGGAAGGACAGAAGGATGTGACCTTCTTCAGCGTGCTGGAGCCGCATGGCGAGTACAACGGCACCGCCGAGTACGTGCACGGCGCCGACAGCCGCATCAAGCAGATCATCCGCACGCGCGGCGATGATGCCGAGGTGCTTGAGCTGCGCCTGGCCAGCGGCGCGCGCATCGCACTCGGCGTGGCCGACGACAGCGACGCGAAGGGCGACCACAGCGTGACGGTGGACGGTCATGCCTACCGCTGGAGCGGCAGCCATGCGCGCATGGACCGCAGCAAGGGTGACGCGCGATGAACGGCCCCTCGGCCGTGGCCACGCTGCGCAAGGTGCCGGTGCGCTCGGCCGTACGCTGGCTGATCGTCGGCCTGATCGCGGTGGCCACGGTGATCAACTACATCGACCGCAATGCGCTGGCGGTGATGTGGCCGGAGATCGCCAAGGAAGTCGGCGCGACCAAGGACGACTACGCGCTGCTGGTCACGGTGTTCATGCTGTTCTACGCCGCTGGCCAGTTCCTGTTCGGGCGCCTGTTCGACATGATCGGGACGCGGCTGGGGTTCGCCTTGTCGATCAGTGTGTGGTCGATCTCGATCGCGCTGCATTCGGTCACCCACTCCATGCTGTCCTTCAGCGTGGTGCGGGCGATGCTGGGCATCAGCGAAGCCGGTGCCTGGCCTGGCGCGGTGAAAGCCAACGCCGAGTGGTTCCCTGCGCGTGAGCGCGCCCTCGCACAGGGCATCTTCAACGCAGGTGCGTCCATCGGCGCCATCGTTTCGGCGCCGGCCATCGCCGGCCTGTACCTGTGGCTGGGCTGGCGCGGCACCTTCGTGCTGGTCGGTGCGCTTGGCTTCCTGTGGCTGCTGCCGTGGCTGTTCGTCTATCGCGCCGGCCCGGACAAGCACCCGTGGGTGAGTGACGCCGAGCGACGCCTGATCATGGAAGACCAGACTGGCCAGCAGCGCGCGGATGCCCCCAAGGTCAGCGTGCGCTCGCTGCTGGCGCACCGGCAGAGCTGGGGCATGCTCGCCTGCCGCTTCCTGCTGGACCCGATCTGGTGGCTGTTCGTATCGTGGCTGCCGATCTATCTGGCCGAGACCTTCGGCTTCGACATCAAGCAGATCGGCCTGTTCGCCTGGGTGCCGTTCGTCGGCGCCATGCTGGGCAGCCTCAGCGGCGGCTGGCTGTCGGGGCGGCTGATCAATGCCGGCCATGGCGTGGACCGCGCACGCAAGCTGTCGATTTCGCTGGGCTGCGTGATCATGGCACCGGCCCTGCTCGGTGCGGTACTGGCCAACCAGCCGCTGTTTGCGGTGCTGGCGATTGCTGCAGTGCTGTTCGGTTTCCAGATCGCCATCGGCAACATCCAGACCCTGCCCGGCGATCTGTTCGACGGCCGCTCGGTCGGCACGCTGGCCGGTCTCGGCGGCCTGGCCGCAGTGGCCGGCACGTTGATCACCACCTGGCTGGTGCCGGTGCTGACCCGCCATTCCTACGCACCGATCTTCATCCTCGTTGCCGCACTGGTGCCGCTGTCGCTGGTGGCGCTGTGGTGGTGGACCGGACCGATCCACAAGCTCGACCGCAACGACGGTTGAGCCCCCCTTTCCCTCGCATTCCCCCGCAAACCAAGGAGTTTCCCGCATGTCGTTCCAGGACAAGGTTGCCATCGTCACCGGTGGTGGCCGTGATATCGGCCGTGCCGTCTCGATCAAGCTGGCTGCGGCCGGTGCACGCGTCTGCCTCAATTACGCCAACGACGAAGCCAGCGCACAGGAAACGCTGGCGCTGATCAAGGCGGCCGGTGGCCAGGCCATCGCTCACCGCGCCGACGTCACCGATCCGGCCGCGGTGGCCGGTCTGGTCGCAGCAACCCAGGCGGCATTCGGCCAGCGCATCGATGTGCTGGTCAACGTGGCCGGCGGCATGGTCGAGCGTCGTCCGCTGGCCGACATCGACCCGGCGTTCTTCCACAAGGTCATCGACCTCAACCTGACCTCCACCTACCTGACCACCCACGCCGTGGTACCGCACATGGGCGAAGGTGCGGCGATCGTGAACTTCGCCTCGCAGGCCGGTCGCGATGGCGGAGGCCCTGGCGCGGCGATCTATGCCACCGCCAAGGCCGGCGTGATGACCTTCACCCGGGCCATGGCCAAGGAACTGGGGCCGAAGGGCATCCGCGTGAATGCGCTGTGCTGCGGCATGATCGCCACGCGCTTCCACGACGAATTCACCAAACCGGAAGTGCGCACGGCGGTGGCCGGCGCGACGCCGCTGCGTCGCCAGGGGCTGCCGGACGAAGCCGCCGATGCAGCGGTGTACCTGGCGTCGGACGCAGCAGCGTTCGTCACCGGCGCCAATCTGGACGTCAACGGCGGCACCTACTTCTCCTGATCGGACCGAAGCCCATGCAGCGCTGGATCACCCTGCTTTCCCTCGCCATCGGCAGCGCCGTGGCCGCCCCCGCGGCGCTGGCCGCACCGGTCTGGGTCACCGCCTGGACCGCCTCGCCCGCGCCTGACCGCAAGGATGGCAGCGCCGATGCGCCCGTACAGTTCGCCGCGCAGACCGTGCGCCAGGACATGCGCCTGGGCAGCAAGGGCGATGCGCTGCGTCTGCGCATCAGCAACGAGCTGGGCACCACGCCGCTGCATGTGGAAGAGGTACGGGTGCGCCTGAAGGATGGCAAGGCGGCAGCGCTGCCGGTCACCGTCGATGGACGCGCGTCCATCGACGTACCGGTAGGTGCAGCGCTGCTGAGTGATGCGCTGCCATTGCGGGTTGCCGCCCTGCAGGAGATCAGCGTAACCGCGTATTTCCCGCAGCCCACCCGCCCTGCGGTGCGCCGTACGGTGGTGCGGGTGGCCGACGGCAAGCAGGACGCGGTGGCCGACAGCGTGCGCGTGGGCTATCAGCAGAATGTGTTCTCAGCCGTGCTGGTGCAGCGCGCGGATCGGCCGCAGGTGATCGTAGCCCTGGGTGATTCCATCACCGAAGGTGCGACGGCCTCGCGTGGCTCCTTCAACCAATGGCCCGAGCGGTTGGGCCAGCGTCTGCAGCAGGCCTGCCCGGACCGCTTCGTGGTGCTCAACCAGGGCATCAGCGGCAACAAGCTGCTGGACCATGGCCGCAGCCACAGCGCGCTGTCGCGGCTGGATCGCGACGTGATCGCAGTGGCCGACGCCGACCAGGTGATCCTGTTCGAAGGCATCAATGACATCCGCCACGGTGGCGGTGCACAGCCCCTGCCGGGGCGCAGCACGACGGACATGCTGCTGGGCTACCGCCAGGTGGCCGCACGACTGCATGCGCATGGCATCCGCGCTCATCTCGGCACACTGACGCCCTTCGGCGATTCGGAGCGCTACGAACCGGTATCGGCCGCCACCCGCACCGCGATCAACCAGTGGGCGCGTGGCAAGGACACCGGTTTCGATGGCGTGGTGGATTTCGATGCGGCGCTGCGTGATCCGAAACAGCCGGAATCATTGCCGGCGAACATCACCCGCGATCATCTGCACCCGAACGACGAGGGCTACCGGCGCATGGCCGACGCGATCGATCTGAAGATGCTGGGATGCGATGCCCCGCGCTGAGGCGGTTTTGTAGAGCCGAACCCGCGTTCGGCTGCTGTTGCTTCCTGTAGAGCCGAGCCATGCTCGGCTGCCTCTGCCAAAGCAGCCGAGCATGGCTCGGCTCTACAGAAGATCAACAGCCGCCATTAGACCGGCTGCCGCGGCCCGAACATGATCACCGCCATGCCGGCCAGGCAGAGTGCAGCACCCAGCATGTCCCAGCGGCTGGGACGTATGCCGTCGACCAGCCACAGCCAGAACAGCGCCGTGCCGATGTACACGCCACCATACGCGGCGTAAACGCGGCCGCTGGCGGTCGGGTGCAGGGTCAGCAGCCAGGCGAACAACGCCAGGCTGGCCGCCGCCGGCAGCAGCAGCCAGATGCTGCCGCCCTTGCGCAGCCACAGCCAGGGCAGGTAACAGCCGACGATCTCGGCCAGCGCGGTCAGCAGGAACAGACCCAGCGTTTTCACGCTTTTTCCGAGGCCTTGGCGTGCTGCCAGAGCGCTTCCTGTGCATCCAGATCGAGTGCAGCCAGCGAATCGCCTTGTGCCTCGGCCTGCGCCTCCATCGAACGGAAGCGACGTTCGAACTTGTGGTTGGCCCCACGCAGCGCGGCACCCAGATCGATGTCCGCATGCCGCGCCAGGTTGGCGCAGACGAACAGCAGGTCACCCAGTTCCTCCTGCAGGCGCGCCTTGTTGCCGGCGATGTCACCGCGCTCGAACTCCTCGCGCAGTTCCTGCAGCTCCTCGGCCGCCTTGTCCAGCACCGGCAGCGGACCGGGCCAATCGAAGCCGACCTTGGCCGCGCGAGACTGCAGCTTCACCGCCCGCTGCCATTCCGGCAGGCCACGCGAGATGCCCGCAAGCGCCGAGGTGTCCCGCTCACCCTTGGCAGCACGCTCGGCACGCTTGATCGCGTCCCAGTTCCGCGTGACGCCCTCGGCATCGTCGACGCTGACGTCGGCGAACACGTGAGGATGACGCCGCTGCATCTTGTCGCTGATCGCGCGCGCGACCTCGGCAAAGGCAAACGCGCCCTGCTCTTCGGCCATGCGCGCATGGAACACCACCTGCAGCAGCAGGTCACCCAGTTCATCGCAGAGGTCGTCAAGATCGCCCCGATCGATCGCATCGGCCACTTCATAGGCTTCTTCGATCGTATAGGGGGCGATGGTGGCGAAGTTCTGTTCCAGGTCCCAGGGACAACCGCCCTGTGGGTCGCGCAGGCGCGCCATGATGGCCAGCAGGCGCTCCAGCTCCACGCTGGCAGTGCCGGTGGCAGGGGTGTCGTGCGTGCTCATGTGTTTCTCCAGGATCAATCGGACAACCAGTCCCGCCACGGCAGGCTGGTATCGCCCAGCGCCATGAACTCACCGTTCAACAGCGTCGGCCGGCGGTTGTAGCGGAACGGCTTGCCGGTACCGACCGAAAGCACCGCACCACCGGCCGCGTGCAGCACGCACTGGCCGGCAGCGGTATCCCATTCGGAGGTCGGGCCCAGCCGCGGATAGACGTCCAGCCCGCCTTCGGCGATCCGGCAGAATTTCAGCGAAGAGCCCTGCACCACGGTCTCGATGTCGCCCATCCGGGCCAGCAACGCATTCGTCTCGGCTGAGCGATGCGAGCGGCTGGCGGCGACCCGCAGCGGCGCAGTCGCGGGTGTACGGGTACGCAGCACGGTGTCATGTACACCCTGCCGGCGATACGCCAGCTCGCCCCGCATCGCGTGCCAGACAATGCCGGTGACCGGCGACTGGACCACGCCGAAGGCCGGGGCGCCCTGGTAGATCAATGCGATGTTGACGCTGAATTCGCCATTGCGCTTGACGAAATCACGGGTGCCATCGAGTGGATCGACCAGCCAGTACGCGCCCCAGTGCTGACGCTGCTCCCACGGCACCAGCGGCGACTCTTCCGACAGGATCGGCAGGTCCGGGGTCAGCTGCCGCAGCCCCTGCTGGATCACCCGGTCGGCAGCGAGGTCGGCAGCGGTGACCGGGCTGTCGTCGTCCTTGAGTGTCACGTCGAAACCGTTGCTGTAGATCTGCATGATGGCCTGCCCGGCTTCCTGGGCGATGGCGATCGCGGTCTCGCGCAGTTCCGTGGTCAGCTTGATCATCGTGCTCCCTGCAGCCACTGGCGGGCGATGAACAGCGCCGCCAGCGAACGCCCTTCGGAAAAGTCCTCGCGCAGCATCAGCTGGTCCAGATCGGCCAGCTTCCACGGCACCACTTCCAGTTCCTCCGGCTCGTCTCCGGCCAGCTTCTCCGGATACAGGTCGCGCGCGACCACCAGCCAGGACTGATGGCTCATGTAGGTCGGCGCCAGGGTCATCGCGCGCAGCACGTCGACCTGCCGTGCGCCATAGCCGGCCTCTTCCTTCAGCTCACGGTCGGCGGCCTGCTCCGGCGTTTCGCCGGCATCGATCCGGCCCTTGACCAGGCCAAGCTCGTAGCGATGCATGCCGGCCGCGTATTCACGCACCAGCAGCACGGTTTCATCATCGAGCATCGGCACCACCACCACCGCGCCATGGCCACGGCTGACCAGGCGTTCGAAGCGGCGGCGTTCGCCGTTGGAGAACTCCAGGTCCAGGTGCTGGCGCTGGAAGGGCCCGTTCTCCTCGTCGGTGATCCGATGGATGATCGGCAGAGGACGCCTGGCGCGGTCATCGTTCATGCGGAATCTCCGTGGCAACCGGCGCATGCGCCGAGGCCGATAGAATGTGCAGGCAGGAACATGTTCATGAGCCCGAAATGCTAGCAGACCCAACCCCCTCTCCGCTGGTCCAGCACTGGCGGCAACGCGACCTCCAGGTCCTATGGCACCCGTGCACGCAGATGCGCGAGCATCCGGACACGTTGCCGCTGGTGCCGATCGCCCGCGGCGAAGGCGCCTGGCTGATCGATCACGACGGCAACCGCTACCTGGATGCCGTCAGCAGCTGGTGGACCAACCTGTTCGGCCATGCCGAGCCGCGCATCGGCGGTGCCATCGCCGCCCAGGCCGGGCAGCTGGAACAGGTGATGCTGGCCGGCTTCGGCCATGAACCGGCGATCACCCTGGCTGAACGCCTGCTGGCCCTGGCGCCGCGCCAGCCCGGCCGCGCGCCGCTGGCCAAGGTGTTCTACGCCGACAACGGCTCGGCCGGCGTCGAAGTGGCGCTGAAGATGGCCTTCCAGTATTTCCAGAACCGCGGTGAGACCCGGCGCACGCGCTTCGTCTCGCTGGAGAACGGCTACCACGGCGAAACGCTGGGCGCCCTCGCACTGGCCGACATCCCGCTGTATCGCCGCGTCTATGCGCCATTGCTGGCCGAGGGCCTGTTCGCGCCCTCGCCCGACGCCTACCTGGCCGAGCCCGGACAGAGTGCGGCCGACCGCGCACGCCAGGCCGCTGACGGCCTTGCCACGCTGTTCGACCAGCATCCGGGCGAAATCTGCGCGGTGATCCTGGAACCACGGCTGCAGTGCGCCGGTGGCATGCGCATGCACGATCCGGCCTATCTGCAGCGCGCGCGTGAACTGTGCGATGCCCATGGCGCCTTCCTGATCGCCGACGAGATCGCCACCGGCTTCGGCCGCACCGGCACGATGTTCGCCTGCGAGCAGGCCGGGGTGATGCCTGATCTGCTGTGCCTGTCCAAGGGCCTGACCGGCGGTTTCCTGCCCTTGGCTGCGGTGCTGGCCACGCAGGCGCTGTACGACGCGTTCCTCGATGATTCGCGCGAACGTGCCTTCCTGCATTCGCACAGCTATACCGGCAACCCGCTGGCCTGTGCGGCGGCGCTGGCCACGCTGGACATCTTCCACGACGACGATGTGATCGCGCGCAACCGCGGCATCGCCTCGGTGATGGGGACCTTGGCCGCACCGTTCGCCGACCATCCACACGTGGCCGATGTGCGCCAGGCCGGGATGGTGGTGGCCTTCGAACTGACCCGCAACGGCGACAAGCGCACGCCCTTCGATCCGGCGCTGAAGCTGGGGCTGCATGCCTACAAGGCGGCGCTGAAGCGCGGCGTGGTGCTGCGGCCGCTGGGCAACGTGCTGTACTGGATGCCACCGTACTGCGTGGACGACGAACAACTGGAGCTGCTGGCGCATACGACGCTGGCAGCCATCGACGAGGCAATTGCATGCGCGTGACCCGCTGCCCCATCGACCTGGCGCTGAACAGCGGCCAGACCGTGACCCTCCCGGAAGAGACGGCCAACCACCTGGTGCGGGTGATGCGCCTGCGCGAGGGTGACACCTGCGTGCTGTTCAACGGCGATGGCCACGACTACACCGCGACGCTGACGCTGGCCGGCAAGCGCGAAGTGCAGGTGCGCATCGACCAGGTGCAGCCGATCGGCAACGAATCGCCGCTGACCATCACCCTGCTGCAGGGCATTGCACGCGGCGAGAAGATGGACCTGATCCTGCAGAAGGCCACCGAACTGGGGGTGAGCGCGATCGTTCCGGTGAATGCCGAGCGTACCGAGGTGAAGCTGGATGCAGCACGCGCGGAAAAGCGCGTGGCGCACTGGAACAACGTGGTGCAGTCGGCCTGCGGGCAATCCGGTCGTGCGCGCATTCCGCAGGTAGGGCCGCCGCAGTCGCTGGCACAGGCCAGTGCGGCACTGCCGGCCGACACGTTGCGGTTGACCCTGGACCCGCTGGGAGCACACCGGCTGTCGACCCTGCAGGCAGCGCCGGCCGGCGGCGTGGTGATCGCCATCGGCCCGGAAGGTGGCTGGTCGCCACGTGACCGTGAGCAGTTGGCGGCCGCAGGCTTCCAGGGCCTGCAGTTGGGCCCACGCATCCTGCGCACGGAAACCGCAGGCCTGGCCGCGATCGCGGCATTGCAGGCACGGTTGGGCGATCTGGGATAAGGCTCCGGTCCGGTGGCCGCTGCGCTCGCCGGGCATGGCCCGGCGCTACCCGATATCCGGAACGCCTGCGGTAGCGCCGGGCCATGCCCGGCGGATTCCGGTCAGGCCGTCAGCGAATCCAGCGCGGCTTCCAGCGCGTCGAGATTCGGCAACAGCGCGCTCTGTTCGCCCAGCAACACGCGCATGTGCACGATGTCGGGCAGGGTTTCCTCGGACGCGTCGGCCAGCAGGCCATCGCGCGGTACCGAGATCAGCTGCGGGAAGCTCTGCGTCAACAGCGCGTAGTAGGGACGCTCCGGGTTGCCGCTGAGGGTCTTGAGCACCACCACCTTGTTGTGGCCGGCCACCGTCTCTTCGCCCAACCCGGAGAGCCGTGCGAACGACACCAGCGGCACCTGCCAGCCGTGCCAGCCGATCTCACCCACCAGCCAGCGCGGAGCGTCGGCCACCGCCTGCACCGGTACCCGCGACATCATCTCGGCCACGGTTGCATTGGGCAGCAGGACCCGTTCGGCACCGGCCGAGATCAGGACGCCGCGGATCTCATCATTGCTGGCGTAGCTCATGCCGCATCTCCGTCGTCATCCAGGCCCCAGCGCGCGGCGATCACCTGCGCCAGTTCCTGCGGTTCACCGGCCACCATGCCGGCAGCGACCACGGCCGTCGCCGCAGCCGGGTCGTAGCAGCCTTCGCCCACCTGCCCGGCTACCCAGGCGCCGGCGGCGGCGAGGTCCAACGCCGGGCCCACATGGGCCAGGTCGGCACCACTGAGCAGCACCAGCGCGCTGTGTTCGGCCGACAACGCGGCAATCGAGATGCCCTGCGCTTCAGTCTGGAAATACAGGCCATCGGCAGCAGCGTGCACGCCGATGTCATCGGCCAGCACATGCACTTCGCCCGCGGTGGCGCGCTGGCCGGCTTCGGCCAACTGCACCGGCAGCGGTGATACGCGCGCCATCTGCTTGACCAGGTTGCCGTAGCGGCCGCCGTCCAGGCGCATGTGTACCAGCACCGGCACGGCCAGCCCGCTGGGCAGTGCCGCGAGCAGGCGGCGCAACGCATCGGGGCCGCCGATACCGGCCAGGACCAGCAGCGCACCGGCGCGGCTGCCTGCGGGTGCGGCGGCGTCCAGGTCGACCAGTGAAAGATGCTCGGTGTCGAACGCCGGTTCCGGCGCCGCAACCGTCGCAGCAACACGCGGATCTGCCGGCGCGTCACTGGCCTCGTCGACCAGCGACCAGGCCGTGTGATCGGTGAACGCCGTCGGTGGAGCTGCCGGCACCGGCGGCGGTGCAGCCGCTGCATCAGCGGGCGTCGCCGTCTCCGCCAGCACCGGCTGCAGCGCCGCCAGTGCCTGCTCCAGCGCGATCGGCTCATGCAGATGTGCCGGTGGCGAATAGAGGCCATCCGCCGGCACGTCGTCGGCCCACGAACGGGCCTGTTCCAGGTGCGGCTGCAGCGCGGCTTCCTTCGGCACCGGCGGCGTCGACGGCCGGCCCGGCTCAAGCTGCAGTGCCGGTTCGTCCTCGGCGCCCGGCGGCAGCACCTGCTGGTGGCCGTGCAGCTTGGCGGCCAGGTGGCGGCCCCAGCGCTGCGCTTCCCAACCATCGCGGCGCGCGGCCAGTTCAGCCTCGTCGAACACCAGGGTCAACCCGGGCGCCGACAGCGCCGGTTCCAGGCGCTCCAGCGCATCTTCAATGGCCGCTTCCAGCGCGATCACCACGAACTGCGGGCGTGCATCCTGCAGCGCCTGCGGCTCCAGCGTGATGGGATCGTCTTCCAGCACGATCTGCACGTCGGCATGGGCCAACGCCTCGCGCAGGCGCTCGCGCGCCGCGCCCGGGCGGGCCAGCAGGGCTACGGCCGGAACCGGATCGAGGTCACTCACGGACACGGGCAATCCCCAGCAAGTCGTACACGTTACGCATCAGGTCCAGTTCCTGGTATGGCTTGCCCAGGTAGCGCTGCACACCGATTTCGAAGGCGCGCTGGCGGTGCTTGTCGCCGCTGCGCGAGGTGATCATCACGATCGGCACGTCCTTGTAGCGCGGGTCGGCGCGCATTGCGGTAGCCAGCTCGTAGCCGTCCATCCGCGGCATTTCGATGTCCAGCAGCATCAGGTCCGGCACGCGCTCTTCCAGCTGTTCCAGGGCTTCGACGCCATCGCGGGCGACGCTCACCTCGAAGTTGTGACGCTCCAGGATGCGGCCGGTGACCTTGCGCATGGTCAGCGAATCGTCCACCACCATCACCAACGGCACCTGCCGTTCCTGGCGGGGTGCATTGACCAGCACCGGCGCGGTCGGGTTGGCCAGGAAACGACGCACCAGCGGGGCCACGTCCAGGATCACCACCACGCGGCCATCGCCGGTGATGGTGGCGCCGTAGATGCCCGGTACCGAGGCGATCTGCAGGCCCACCGGCTTGACCACGACTTCGCGGTTGCCCAGCACCTGGTCGATCGCAACGGCGGCGCGCAGGTCGCCCGCGCGGACCAGCAACAAGGGCACCTGGGCCTGGCCGTCGGCGCGCGCCGGGGCCTGGCCGACCAGACTGCCGAGGTCGTACAGCGGATAGTCTTCGCCGCTGTAGCGGTAGCTGCTGTCAGCCGCTTCGAAGCGCTCGTGCGACAGCCGGCCGATACCACTGACCGAGGCCACAGGCACCGCGAAGGTGGTTTCGCCGATCTGCACGAACACCGCCTGGGTAACCGCCAGCGTCTGCGGCAGGCGCAGCGTGAAACGCACGCCCTGACCACGTACCGACTGGATGTCGACAGAGCCGCCGAGCTGGCGCACTTCGTTGCCGACCACGTCCATGCCGACGCCGCGGCCCGCCAGCTGGCTGACCTGGTCGGCGGTGGAGAAGCCCGACGCGAAGATCAGGTTGTCCAGCTCCTGCTCGCTCGGCTGCGCATCGGCAGGCAGCAGGCCGCGTTCGATGGCGCGACGGCGGATCGCTTCACGATCCAGGCCAGCGCCATCGTCGGCCACGTCCAGCACGATTTCCGAGCCCTCGCGGTGCAGGCGGATGGCGATTTCGCCCTCTTCCGGCTTGCCGGCGGCACGACGTTGTTCCGGCGCTTCCAGGCCATGGGCAACCGAGTTGCGCAGCATGTGCTCCAGCGGCGCAACCATGCGATCAAGCACGTTGCGGTCGAGTTCGCCGTGGGTGCCTTCCAGGGTCAGGTGGACCTGCTTGCCGGTGTCCATGCCGGCCTGGCGGACCACCCGGCGCAGGCGCGGCACCAGGCCGTCGAACGGCACCATGCGCGCGCGCATCAGGCCATCCTGCAGTTCCGAACTGACACGCGACTGCTGCTGCAGGAGCGAATCGTACTGGCGCGACAGATCATCCAGCACGCCCTGCAGGCCACCCAGATCGGCGGCGGACTCGTTCAGCGCGCGGCTGAGCTGCTGCAGGGTGGAGAAACGGTCCAGTTCCAGCGGATCGAACTTGTGGTCGGCCTGGTCCTGCTCGCGCTGGTAGCGGGCAACGATCTGCGCTTCGGTTTCCAGGTCCAGGCGACGCAGCTGGTCGCGCAGACGCGCGTTGGTGCGTTCCAGCTCGCCCATCGCGCCGCGGAAGGCGCCGAGCTGCTGTTCCAGGCGCGAACGGTAGATCGCCACTTCACCGGCGTGGTTGACCAGGCGGTCGAGCAGGTCGGCGCGCACACGCACCTGTTCCTGCTGCGGACGGGCCAGCGGGTCTTCTTCCGTGGAACCTTCCACCGGCAACGGTGCCGACAACGGGGCGTCGACCACGGCCACGGCCGGAGTCGCCTGCGGGGCCTGCTCCGCCACGACGGCAGCAGCGGCTGCAGCTGCGCTGGCAGCGGCGGCGATGTCGGTTGTCGTGCGGGCTTCAAAGGCGTCGAGCAGATCCTGTGCCGGCTCGACAATGCGGTGTTCGCCAGTGCGGGTCAGCAGCTGGTGCAGACGATCGAAACCGCGTTCCAGCAACTGCACGTCACGACGTTCGATCTCGGTACGCCCGCCGGCGACAGCCTCCAGCAGCGATTCGATGCTGTGGCCGAGATCGCCGATGGCGTTGATGCCCGCCATGCGCGCGCCGCCCTTCAGCGTATGCAGATCGCGCTGCAGGCCGGCCAGGGCTTCGCGGTCCTGCGGCGCTTCGCGCAGTTCGCTGATCAGCCCATCGCAATGATCCAGCAGGTCCTTGCCTTCCTCGACGAAGATGTCGACCAGCTCGCGGTCATAGACGCTGAAGTCGAGCAGGTCGGCGCTGTCTTCGGTCTCGGCCTCAGACTCGGATTCGGATTCGGATTCGGTCTCGGCGTCGAGCACAGCCGTATCCGCCGGCACCACCGCATCGGCGCTGTCGACGGCGACAGGTTCGGCGTCGATCGCCGCAGCCTCCATCGCGACCGGCACCACGATCATGCCGCTGTCCACCACGGCAGCCTGGCCCGGAGCATCTTCCAGTTCGAAGAAACGCGAGGGCGAAATGGCGTCCTGCGCCGTCTCCACGGGCCCGACGTCTTCCACCGTCGCCGGGGACGGCTGGTCGGTGCTCTCTCCTTCACCGACCGCCGCCTCCCCGCCGACGTCCGCATCCTCGGCAAAGGCTTCCGCCTCGCCAGGCGCGAGTTCGCTGGCCTGCAGGCCGAGCACGGGCCATTGCCCGTCTTCGTCCCGGTCCTGCTCCTCATCGATCACGTGAAGGCCGGCCTCGAGCGCGGCTTCCAGCGTGACCGGGTCTGCGAAGCCCGGCACAGCCATTTCATCCTGCAGGCTGGACAGCTCGCTGTCGAGCGGCACTGCAGCAGCGTCTTCATCCACCGCCATTTCAGGTGTGAACGGCAGCGGCGTATTCAGGTCGTTTGCGACATCCAGGTCGCGGTCGTCAACCGGCAGCGCGCTGGCGTCCAGATACGGCGACAGATCGTCCACCGCAGTCAGCGCGGCGTCCTCCAACGCAGTGTCTTCCGATGTCACCACCGCCTGTCCGGCTTCAATCTCCGCGGCAACGAGCGTGGCAGCAGCCACTTCCAACGTCGATTCCGGTGCCGGGGCGTCCGGCATCGAAGGCCATCCTGCGTCGAAGTAACGCGACAGATCATCGCTGCCGGTCAACTCAGCGGACTCCAGGCCCGCGTCGCTCAACGCGTCCTCGCTGACCTGCACTGCATCCAGCACGTCGGCATCGGCAGCATCGACATCATCGGTATCACGCCCGGCTTCCGGCTCGATCCCGACCTCATGCGTCGACACGTCCACATCGGTATCGGCATCGGCGACCCGCGAAAGCAGCTGGTCGTCTTCGTCTTCGTCTTCATCCTCGACGTCCAGCCCGGTCATCGGCCAGCGTGCTTCCGGCAGTTCACCGGCCAGCGCCTGCAGGCGCTGCGCCAGTTCAGCCTGCGGCGCAATCCGCGGCTGCTCGGCCTGCAGCGCGTCCATGGTCGCGTTGATCGCCTGCGCGGTCTCGTCCAGGGCCGCCACGGCGTCATCACCGGGCACCACCTCGGCGGCCAGCGCGCGCTTGATGTACGACTCGGCGCCGCCGGTAACGGCGGTGATTTCCGGCACTTCGGTCATCGCGAAGGCGCCGTTCATGGTGTGCACCGCACGCAGCAGCGCATCGCTGACCGGCTGCGGCGCCTGTTGCGCCGAGCGCAACCAGCCCTGCAGCGTGGCCTGGTGCAGTTCCACCTCGGCTTCCAGGATTTCGCGCAGCACGCTGTCGATGTTGGCCGGCGTACCCGCCGCTTCGACAGCGCTCTCTGCCGGGGCGTCGACAACCGGCTCGGCGCTGCCAACGGGCTCGACAGCATCGGCCGCTGTCACCAGCGCCGGTGCAGCAGCGCCCGGCAGCGCAACGTAGAACGTCTCTTCGCCTGCACCTACGCGATCGGCGATGGCCTGCATCGCCTGCAGGTCCACGCTGACACGCTGGCCGTCGCGCAGTGCCGCGTTCAACTGCGGCAGTGCCGTGTATGCGTGATCGACCATCGCCAGCACCGCCGGCGTGGGGGCACGGGTGCCATCGAGCACGCGATTGAGCATGCCCTCGATCTTCCACGCGAACTCACCCAGGGTACGCGCGCCGACCAGGCGGCCACTGCCCTTCAGGGTGTGGAAGATGCGCCGGATCGGCCGCAGCCGATCCATGTTGTCCGGCTGCATGCGCCATGCCGGCAGCAGCGTGCCGAGATTGCCGAGCTCGTCGTCGAATTCTTCCAGGAACACCTCGCGGATGTCCTGGTCGATGTTTTCGGCATCGTCGTCGAAACCCGCCTCGAACCCGCCCTCGGCCACGGCCGGCGGTACGGTTTCGGTCGGCCCGGCAGTTGCCTGCATGGCCTGGGGGTTGAAGTCGGCGGCGGCGGCATTCAGCTCTGCGAAGAACTGCGCATCGGCTTCGCTGAAGTCGATTGGCGCAATGGTATCCACATCGACCAGAGACACGGTCGGCGCAGCCGCCGATGCCGGCAGGTCTTCGGACGCGCGCAGATCAGCGACCGGTTCGACGTAAGCCTCAGCCTCGGTCTCGGCGGTGGCGTCGGTCAATTCGGCAACGGCCAAGCCATCGTTCGCCTGCGGCACCGCAACTGCGTCAACGAGCTCCAGCGTCGCAGGCGACTCCTGTTCGTCGTCCAGCGACAGGGTTTCCATCGCCTCCAGCGAAAGCACGTCATCGGCGTTGTCCAGCAGGCTGCTGTCGAAACGGAACACCACATCGTCGTTCAGCAGCGGCGGGCCGTCCTGTTCGGCGGCAACCGGATCGAACGCTGGCGAAATGACCGCATCCAGCGGCGCAGCAAACGACGCCTCGTCCAACGAGGTCGCCAGGAGGGCGTCATCGTTGACGTCTACAGCGGTTGCCTGCGCGTCGGCCTCTTCCAGCACCGGCGCTTCGGACAACGTCCAGGCAGCGGCGTTGGACTGTTCGACGGACAGCGGATCGAAGCTGACCGGATCGAAGCTGGCGAACGTCGGCGCACGCTCGTCGCTGTGTTCGGCAGCCGTACCTGCCGGCGCGTCGAACCCGCCCAGTTCCCATTGCGGCACTTCCGGCGCGGGTGCGCTGGAGGCGGCAAACAGCAGTGGCGCCGGGGTGTCGCGCGGTTCGGCAGGGACAGCCGGCGTAGCCAGCGATCCGAACATCAGGCCATTGTCGGCTGCCGGGGCCTCCGGCAGCGGATCAAAGGTGAAATCGGGCAGCGAGGCGGGCACGTCGCCCGGCGTCGGCGCGGCGGCCTGCACGATGGCGTCCAGCGGTTCGATCTGCAGCGGAACAGCCGGCACGGGCACGGCTTCGCGCTCGACCGGCTGCACCGGCTCGGCTGCGGCCACGCCACGCTCGGGCAGCGGCCAGTAGCGCAGCGCTTCCAGGCTGCTGCGGGTGATGTCGAGGATGTCCTCGCGACCCGGACGGCGGTCGCGCAGCGCTTCCAGGTAGTACTCCAGGCTGGCCATGGCATCGGCCAGGGTGTCCAGCTGGCGTCCACTGGGCACGCGCTGGCGACCGATCAGTTCGGCTTCGATGTACTGCTGCACGCCGCGCAGGTAGTCGGCGGCGGTGCCCAGATCGAGCATGCGCAATGCGCCGGAGACATCGCCGAGCAGGCGCGGCACATCCTGCAGCTCCGCGTGGTTCCAGCTGGTTTCAATGAAGGCGACGAAATGCTCGCGGGCGGCGGCGAAATTGGCGATCGCCTCGTGCGCCAGCACTTCCACCGTGCGCCGGTTCTCCACCGCGCTCGGATCATCCTGGCCACTGCCACTGGCACCGAGGTGTGCGACCTGGTCGTCCAGCGATGCATCGACATAAAGCAGCGCACCGGCGATATCCAGCAGCATGTCTTCGTCGATCTGCTGGCGGCCTTCGACAACCCCGCGCAGTGCATCACGCTGCTGCACGACCACGCCGCGCGCGGCGCCGAGGCCGAGCATGCCCAGCGTATCGGCCACCGAGCCCAGCTTGGTCACCTGCTCCTGCAGCTGTTGCGGCGCGCCGTCGGTACGCAGGTGCAGGTCCAGGGCGTCCTTGACCTGCAGCAGTTCTTCCTTGACCGCATTGCCAACGGTATCCAGCAGTTCGCGGTTGCGGCCGCTGAGGCTGCCACGTGCGTGGTCCAGTTCCGCTTCGGTGGCGGTCACCGAATCGGGCGCGAACGCGAACAGCACGCTGTCGTTGATCAGCGCTTCGCCACGGGCGGCGCGGATCTCGTTGAGCAGCGGCTGCAGCACGATCGGAATGTCACGGTGCCCGTTCTGCAGGCGCTCCAGGTAATCGGGCAGCAGCACGCTGCCGCGCATCAGGGTGGCGCAGGCCTCATCGCGCTCGGCCACCTCGCCCTTGCCGACGGCAACGGCGAGCTGTTCCAGCTCTTCGGCCACCATCGCCGGTGCATACAGTTCAACCATGCGCAGCGTGCCCTGCACCTGGTGCAGGTAGCCGGCGCAGATGCGCATGCGGCTGCTGTCGCCCGGGTCTTCGGCGAAGTACTCGACCTCGTTGCGCACCAGGCGCAGGGTCTCGTCCAGTTCGGGCTTGACCCAGCCCAGGGCCGCGTGGCTCATCGCATCGCGCAGGCTGCTCATGGATGCGCTCCGGTCGCCGCCGCGCGACGGTCGCGCGGATCCTGGCGTGGGAAATGGAAATGCTTCATCGACTGGTTCCTTGCTCGCCGCCCTGCCCGTGTCACGCCGGCAGCTTGAAGTCGGCGACCGAACGACGCAGGTCGGCCGCCAGCTGCGCCAGGTGGCCGATCGACTCGGCGGTCTGCCCGGCACCCTGCGAGGTCTGGCCGGTGATCTGGCGGATCACGCCCATCGTGCGGGTGATGTCCGACGCCGCCGACGACTGCTGCTGGGCGGCGATGGAGATGTTCTTGATGAGGGTGTTGAGTGCGTTGGACACGCGCTCGATCTCGGTCAGTGCAGTACCGGCGTCTTCGGCCAGGCGTGCACCGGACACCACTTCGGCGGTGGTCTGTTCCATCGAGGTGACCGCTTCGTTGGTATCGGCCTGAATGGCCTGGACCAGGTTCTCGATGCGTCGGGTCGCACCGGAGGTGCGCTCTGCCAGGCGCTGCACTTCGTCGGCCACGACCGCGAAACCGCGACCGGCTTCACCGGCCGACGCCGCCTGCACAGCCGCGTTCAATGCCAGGATGTTGGTCTGCTCGGAAATGTCGTTGATCAGTTCCACGATCGAGCCGATCTCCTGCGAGGACTCGCCCAGGCGCTTGATGCGCTTGGAGGTTTCCTGGATCTGGTCGCGGATCTGGTCCATGCCCTGGATGGTCTCGCGGACCACGCCGGCACCCTCGGCGGCGATCACCACCGAACGCTGTGCCACGTCGGCCGACTCGGCCGAGTTGCGCGATACCTGCTCGATGCTGGCGGCGATTTCGCCGATCCGGTCCGATGCCGAGGTGATCTGGTTGGCCTGGTGGCCGGCCGCTTCGGCCAGCTGCATCGCCGTTGCCTGCGTTTCCTGGGTCGAAAGCGCGACCTTGGCCGAGGTGTCGTTGATGGTGGTCACCAGGTGGCGCAGTTCATCCACCGCGTAGTTGATGGCGTCTGCGATCGCGCCGGTCATGTCCTCGGTCACCGAGGCTTTCACGGTCAGGTCGCCCTCACCGAGCGAGGAGATTTCATCCAGCAGCCGCATGATCGCCTGCTGGTTGCGGCTGTTGAACTCCACCTGGGTCTGGTAGCGCAGTTCCTGTTCGCGCGAGCGGCTGCGCACGTTGGTGGAGACGAAGCCGATGATCGCGATCAGCGACAGCGCACCGGATACCACGCCGATCCAGAAATTCGGGAACAGGCGGGTGTCGGACACCGAGCCGAACGAGGAGAACGCTTCGAACAGCTTGCGGCTGTCGGTCAGCATCTTCGCCGAACCCTGGCCCAGCGTGGCGGCAGCGGACTGCGCGGCGAACAGCTGGCGCGAGCTGGCCAGGATCGCGTCGGCGTCCTGCTTCATCGCCTCCCACTTCTGCTGCGACTGCTCCAGCGCCGCAACGGCGGCAGCGCCGCGCACGGCGGTGATGCCCAGATCCTCGTTGCCATTGCGCAGCGCATCGAGCACCTGCGAGAACACGGTGATGTCGCGGGCCAGCGCGTCACCGGCAGCGGCCGCAGCCGTGCCGCCGGCGCGTATTTCAGTCACGCGACGCGCCATCGAACCGGCGACCACCACCTGCTGCAGGGCACTGTAGACCTGAGAGGACGGGGCGCCGGAGGCGGACATCGCTCGCACCAGCTCGTTCAACTGGGCCTGCAGGCCCGGCACCGCGCCAGAGAAGTTGTTGGCGTTGCCGGCCAGGGCCAACACCGCCGGTTCACTGGCGACCAGCTGGCCTGCCTGCTTGCCCAGCGGCGTCCAGGTGTCGGCCAGGGTCGAGATCGCCCCGGAGACGCCCGGCTCGTTGCCGTAGCGCCCCTGCAGGGTCGATACGTTCTGCTCGATCGCGTTGCGGGTGGCCTTGAAGGCGGTGAAGGCCTGCGCGTTGCCGCCGACCGCGTCACGGCCCTGGTTGGCCAGCTGCTGCGACAGCACCTGCAGGTCCGCGGCCTTGGAGCCGGCATCGGCCAGGCGGCTGCCCTGCCAGGTGGACACACCCGTGTTCACGCCGAACAGGATCATCGACAGCGCCAACAGCGCCAGCCAGAGGTTGCTGCCGCCCAGCCGCAGCTTGCCGGACTTGGTGGCATCCGAAGCAGTACTCATCGTTCAACCTCGATTTTCAATGCAGGGGGCGATGCCCGGCCTCAGGCCGCGGCTTGCCGGAATTCAGGGGTGCGCGACAGCAGCGAGAGCGAGAACACGCCCCAGTCGTTGCCATCGGCATGGAAAGCGCGATCGACGAAGTGCCCATAGCGTCCCTCGGCCAGTGAACCGGCCTCGATCTGCTGGGTCAGCTCGAAACTGCGCTGGCCGAACAGTTCGTCAATGGTCAGGGCGACGTCACCACCGGCCTGGCGCATGATCAGCACGCGCTGGCCTTCCTGCTGGACGGTGCGCGCACCTTCCAGGAAGTACTTCAGGTCGACCACCGGGAACAGGTTGCCGCGCAGGTTGCCCACGCCCAGCAGCCACGGCTGCGCGCAGGGCACCGGGGTCACCGGTGGCATCGGTACGATCTCGACCACTTCGCGGAAATCGGACACCAGCCGGCGCTGGCCGACACGGAAACCGACGCCACGCCACAGGTCCTGGGCGAACTGCCGCCCGGGCAGCTGCACCGCGTGGGCCAGGCTGCGCCGTTCGTAGGCTTCAAGAATGTCGAAGGGCGAGCGCATCAGGCCACCAGCTCGTTGATCCGCGCGATGAGTTCTTCCTCGCGCGGCGGCTTGACGATGTAATCGGCGGCGCCCTGGCGCAGCCCCCAGGCCTTGTCGGTTTCCATCGCCTTGGTGCTGACGATGATGACCGGGATGTGCTTGATCGCGGCGTCGCGGGCCATCGCCCGGGTCGCCTGGAAACCGCTCATGCCCGGCAGCACCACGTCCATCAGGACAAGCTGCGGCACCTGGTCGCGGACCAGCTGCAGGCCATCTTCGGCATTGTCCGCTTCCAGCACCTCATGGCCGGCACGGCGCAGCCATTGGGTGAACACCGCGCGGTCGGTCGGTGAATCCTCGATCAGGACGATACGAGCCATTGTGCCTTTCCCCCCTGGTCAGGCGTTGACGTACGTGCGGATGGCACCCAGCAGTTCTTCGCGCGTGAATGGCTTGGTCAGATATTGCTCCGAGCCGACGATGCGCCCCCGCGCCTTGTCGAACAGACCATCCTTGGACGACAGCATGATCACCGGGGTCGCCTTGAACAGCTGGTTGCCCTTGATCAGTGCGCAGGTCTGGTAGCCATCCAGGCGCGGCATCATGATGTCGACGAAGATGATCTGCGGCTGCTGGTCGGCGATCTTGGCCAAGGCCTCGAAACCGTCCGTTGCGGTCACTACTTCGCAGCCTTCGCGCTTCAGTAGTGTTTCCGCAGTCCTGCGGATGGTCTTCGAGTCATCGATGACCATCACCCGGAGTCCTGCGAGCTCCCCGCCCGCAGTCGTGTTTTCAGTCATTGCCATTCCCCAAGCGCGCGGCCCAATCTTTGGCGGGAGCCGCTGCGAAAGCGTATCTATATCGCACTTCCCGCGCCCGCTTCAAGGGCGGTCCGTGGCGCGGGGCGTGGCGCCGGGCTGAACGTGACCGGATTGGCAATCACTGCGCAGCCGGGCAAGGGACGCTGCGTTGCACATTGCCGGGGAGGCGCACAGCCGGCGTTGCCGCTACCATCAACGCCTTGCCTGACAGGTGCGCCCATGCCGTTGAACGTCATCGTGGTGATGGATCCCATCGCCCACATCAAGATCGCCAAGGACACCACGTTCGCCATGCTGCTGGAAGCCCAGCGCCGCGGCCATGCCCTGCACTACGTGCGCCCGGGCGGGCTGGCGCTGGAAGGCGGGGTGGCCGTGGCCTGGACCGCCCCCTTGCAGGTGCGCGACGACCCGGCCGGCTGGTACGAGCTGGGCGCATTCAGCCGGACTGAATTCGGCCCCGGCCAGATCGTGCTGATGCGCAAGGACCCACCGGTCGACGCCGAGTACGTCTACGACACCCAGGTGCTGGATGTCGCTGCCGCCGCCGGTGCCTGCGTGGTCAACAACCCGCAGGGCCTGCGCGACTACAACGAGAAGCTGGCAGCGCTGCTGTTCCCGCAGTGCTGCCCGCCAACCCTGGTCAGCCGCGATGCCAAGGCGCTGAAGGCCTTCGCGCTGGAACACGGCCAGGCCGTGCTGAAGCCGCTGGATGGCATGGGTGGGCGCTCGATCTTCCGCAGCGGCCAGGGCGATCCCAACCTGAACGTGATCCTGGAAACGCTGACCGACGGCGGTCGCAAGCTCGCCCTGGCCCAGAAGTTCATTCCCGACATCACCGCCGGCGACAAGCGCATCCTGCTGGTCGATGGCGAGCCGGTCGACTACTGCCTGGCGCGCATTCCGCAGGGCGATGAGTTCCGCGGCAACCTGGCCGCCGGTGGCCGCGGCGAAGGCCGCCCGCTGAGCGAACGCGACCGCTGGATCGCCGCCCAGGTCGGCCCGGAGATGAAGCGTCGTGGCATGCGTTTCGTCGGCCTGGACGTCATCGGTGACTTCCTGACCGAGGTCAACGTGACCAGCCCGACCTGCGTGCGCGAACTGGACGCGCAGTACGGCCTGAACATCGCCGGCACCCTGTTCGACGCGATCGAGGCCGATCTGCACTGATGGATGCCGCACCTGCCGTCCTCGCCCCGCCGCCGCGCGAAGCGCAGCGGCTGGGAGCCACCATCGCCCTGTCGGTGCTGGTGCACGCCCTGCTGATCCTCGGGGTCGGTTTTGCCGTGAAAGGCGATGCGCCACTGGTGCCGACCCTGGAAGTGATCTTCAGCCAGACCCGCACCGCGTTGACCCCGAAGCAAGCGGATTTCCTGGCCGCCGCCAGCCAGGAGGGCGGTGGCGAACATGATCGTGCGCAGCGCCCACGCGACAACCAGGCCGGCATCGTGCCGCAGGCGCAGTCCGGCATCAGCCCGGTACCGCAGCAGCAACAGTCGGCAGCACCGGTGCCGCCACCGCAGGCGCGCGTGGTCAGCAGCCGCAATGGCCAGGACACGGTGGCCCTGGCGCAGTCGCGCCCTACCCCGTTGCAGCCCACGCCGGATGCACCACTGACTGCACGCGAACAGCGCGATGCCGAGATGGCGCGGCTGGCGGCGGAAGTGCACCTGCGTTCGGCGCAGTACGCCAAGCGCCCGAACCGGAAATTCGTTTCGGCCAGTACGCGCGAATACGCCTACGCCAATTACCTTCGCGCGTGGGTGGACCGCGCAGAGCAGGTCGGCAACCTGAACTACCCCGACGAAGCGCGGCAGCGCCGGCTGGGCGGGCAGGTGGTGATCAGCGTGGGGGTGCGCCGCGATGGCAGCGTGGAAAGCAGCCGCATCCTGCGCTCCAGCGGCACGCCCTTGCTTGATGAGGCGGCGCTGCGGGTGATCCAGCTGGCGCAGCCGTTCCCGGCGTTGCCCGACAGCGACGATCAGATCGACATTCTGCAGGTCACGCGCACGTGGGTGTTCCTGCCGGGCGGCGAACTGCGCGACGACCGGTAAGGTTTTCTGCCCGGGCCTGCGGCCCGGAACCCGCTGGAAGCAACTGCCACTGCAACGGCAAGATCAAGAGCGGCGGTTGGGCTGTTGGTTTGGCGGGGCGGTGTGGGCTTGCAGGA